>CAMHLH010000027.1 GCA_946185925.1 uncultured Treponema sp. | reverse complement strand
TTTGAGAGAATGTCGAAATATCCGACAATTTCATCGACCTGCTTCTTGAGGGTCGCCATGTCCGTGCTTTCCGGTGAAAGCCTTGAAAGATAAAGAAGATTTTCGAGAGTTGTCTCGTCTACTGTTTTGTGTTCACTCATAATCTAAAATTATAGAAAAAAAGGGGAAAAGTTTGTAGGGAAAACAAGCAAAGGTTTTTCTTTCAAGAAAAAACGAGACGGAGGAAAAACTTAATTTCGGCTCAAAATCGAGCCGAGCTGTTTCTGCCGGAAAAAATCATCGACAAGTTTCACAAGTTCCCTCTTCAACTCGTCCTTCATTTCGGACATCTCGTCGTTCGAAATAGAGGACGCAGCGGCACAAGGCTCGTCGTGGTCGGTGAAAAGATAAGGGACGGAGACTCCAAACACAGAAGCTATGCTTTCTATGAGAGAAAGCGAAACGCCACGCTGCCCGGACTCTATTATAGAGACAAACGACACCGAGACATTAAGCTTGTCTGCAAGAAAAACTTGCGACCAGCAGTTTCTGTTTCTCAATCTCCTTACATTGTTTCCCAGCACATTCTGTATATTCGCCATAGTCAAAAGACTATCATTTTGTGCAAATATAAATTTGACTTATAATCAAAATTATTTTACTATTAGTTAAATACTATTTTATGATTGAAAAGAAAGGCTCGCAAAGAACGGGATTTGAAAAGGACGGCATGGACTTTCATCAAGGAGGAAAACAATGAAATCATTTCCGCATCGTTTTAGAAGCATTTTTACGCTTGCATTCGCCACACAGATTCTTCTCCTCGTCTCCTGCATGAGCACGAGGGAATACGTGAAAACGACGAACAGGCTCTATCAGGACGACATTCTAATAGCGGAATCGGAGACGCTCACGCTGGACGGAAAGGTCAAATCCTCAAAATCCACGCAGTTCTACGACTGCGCCGACGTCTGCTCAAAAATCCAAGAAAGCGGCACGGCGCGCAAAATCAACGCGTTCACGGCGACAAACGTGAAAAACTTGAAAAAGAGCCAAGACGAGATAACTTTCACGCTCATGCAGTACGAAAGCGATTTGAACTGGGAAGAGCCGAAAATCCAAACACTTGGCACAAAGGTCGTGAAAGTCAAAGACGGAAAAATCCAGATGCAGATGAGCGACGACGGAAACAGAGCGATTGCGAAGGGAGATTCGTTCGATGACGAGCTGGAGGAATTCTTCAACGACAATGCGGAAAAACTCGTGGAATTCGTCTTGGCGGAGGAATCAAACGGATTCGACTCGACAAAAACCGTGAGCAAGACTGAATGCGAGAAAGTCGTCGTGAACAGCACCCCGAACGGGAAATACATCTTCTACCAGATTGCGGGAAAACCGTTTGTGATAGCTGGAGTGACAGCATGGAACATTTTGAAATGCGCAGGATACGCGCTCATAAACTTCGGAGGCGGCTACAATGCGGCAACGGGGAACAGCGGAGGCGGAAAGCTCTGGTACATGCCCAGTTGGAAGAAGGCGAAGGAGAAATCGGCGAAAGCGCGCGAGGAAAACAGAATAAAACACTACCCGGAATACCATCTGCCGTTCACGAACAACACGATTGTCGTTGACAAGTACGACAGGGACATCACGGTGCTTTCGAAAGAGGACGGAGAAGTCATAACCCCGATAGAGCACATGGAACTGGCGAACACAATGGAAGTGACACTCTCCGCGAAAGCCGACGCGGCGGCCACTGCGGCTGTGGCAGGCGCAATAGGAACGGGCGTGACCATTCCGGTATCAGTCGCGACGTGGATAGGCGGAGCCGTTACAGGCGTCATGGCGCAAGTGAAATAGGAACCAGAAAAAAATAATCTTGGAGGATTTTATGAAGAGAAGCATCGGAATGGCGCTTGCCGTCGTCTTGGCGGGTGCTTTGGTCGGCTGCGGAAGCACAGGGAGCGCGACGAAGACATCGGCGGTAGCCCAAAACAGGGAAAACAACATCCCCGACTGGTGCGACATCGGCGCCATCACCACGGTGGACGTGAAGTCGCAGCCAGAGGGAAAACGAGTCTGGGAAGGATTCATCAACGAAGACGGAATGCTCTTCACAGGAACATCGAACTTCGGAGACAGGAACACTTCGACATCAACGGCGGAGCTGAACGCAAAGGCAGACATCGCTCGATATATCGAGCAATGCGTCGCAACCTACCAGAAGCAGACGAACGAGACAAACGCTGACGGAAGCACGACACGGGGGCTTTCACAAGGAGTGGGAACGGCCGTCGCGAAGAAAATCTCCGGCATAAGGCGCGTAGACCGCTTCATCTCAAAGGAAGACGGCTACACCTATGTCCTCATGTTCGTTTCGAACAAAAACATCCAGTCAGCGATGAAGGACACCAGCATGAGCGACTACGAGAAAAAACTGCTCGAAGAGATTTTCCCGGTCGCGGAAAGCGAAGCGTCAACTTCTGCGGAATAGAAGAATGCGCATATCCGCACTGATTGCCCTGCTGCCCCTCATCTTCTCGTGCGCCAGCATCGGCGAAGCGGTTGTGCAGAAGTACAGGGAAGACGGACTGCCCATGTGGGTCGAAAACCGGTTCACGAATCCGAGCGGCTACTGGGCAGGATTCAACGACGAAGGCGGCTACTATGCGTCGGGCAAAGCGAAATACGGCGATGCCCAATCATCGACGGCGGCAGCCGAACTCGACGCGAAAGCGAACCTTTGCGATTTTGTCGCGGCCGAATTCAAGGCGGAGAGGAAAGACACCGCTTCCGTCTCTGGAATTCGGAGAGTCGACAGATTGGTTTCGGAAGACGGAACAGTCCACGTACTGATGTTCGTCTCCGAAAAGAACGCGAAAAAAACATTCAGGAGATGAAGAAAAGATGAAATCAACAAACTTGGTCATTTTCAGCCTGCTGGCAGGGCTTACAATTTTTGGAGCGGCATCATGCGCGAGCGTCGATGTCTACTCGGAAGAATTCCAGGAAAAAGCACCTCTGTCGGATGTGGGCAAGAGTTTCCAGACTACCCGCTCTGCAGAAGACGTGTACAAGGACACATTGGCATGGATTGCGGAGAACAAAGCGGGAGGAATCCATCAGGCGAACCTCTCCACGGAAAAGAATGCGAGAATCACGATAGACTGCACGGACACTTTCGTCACCGACACCAGTTGGGGAATATCGAAATCGGACGTGACTTCCGAAATGACATTCGCAATAGACATCGAATTCAAAGAGGGCGAAATCTCCTTCAACTCCAAAGATGTCGTCATAACGCCAAAAGTCACGTGCGTATATGTGAAAACTCTTTTGGGCACGCGTGAAAACAAGACGAAGCTCCATTGGGGAACAATGCGCCACACGGAAGGATTCAAAGGCGGTTCGTCGCCACAAAAAATAAGGGAAGACGGCTCCTCCCTTTACATGAGCCATGTCGATGCGTTTTTGAAAGGCATAGAGGCGATTTCAGCGCATTGATTTTTTTTGACAGGCTGGCCACGGCCTAAAGTGGCAAGGAGATTTTTATGAAGAAAGCACTCTTCGCAATTGGAGTCATCGGCGTTTGCGCATTGGGATTCATCGCATGCAGCGACAACGAAGACAACGGCTGTCCAAGTGGCGGCTCGTACAACTCGGCTTCAAGTTCTTCCGCATGCGCGACAGCCGCAGTCAACAAATACGGAAGCAACGCATACTACTGCTACGCTGACGGGGACTGCTACATCTACGAGAGCAACCCGAACTAAAAGTCGACGCTGCGCCAAACTGGAACCACTGCGGCATTGATTCGCCCACAGAGGTTCCAGTTTCTTTCTGCGGCAAGAGGAGGAACAAATGGGGAAAAAAATCACGACAGTGGCGGTGTGCGCCGTCGGAGCCGCGTTCTTTTTTCTAGCGGGGATGTTCGTAGGCCCCAAAGGAACGAACTTGAAATCGAAGATGAAGGGCTGGAAGTACACGAGGACAGCCGCGCAAAAACTGTACGAGAGATGGGACGAGGACTCCCTGTTTTTCGGGAACGGAGGAGAATCTCTAAAGTCGTTTTCGGAGAAGAACGGAGCGTTCATACTGTACAATTGGGCGACTTGGTGTCCGCACTGCAAAAACATCAACCAGAAACTGCAGCGTCTGGAAAAAGCCTCGATTCCCACAATCGCTCTGACATTCGACACCGACCATGATTCATACAAACTTTACAGGGAAAAAACATCGCCATTTTGGCGGGATTTGTTCATGCGAGACGAATCTGGTAAGGACAAGTTCGTTCCGCGCAAAAACGAATTCGATGTCCCCCTGATTCCGTCCATGTGGATTGTGGAAAACGGCTCGGTTCAGAAGATATTCGTCGGAGAAGCCGGAGCGGACAAAATTTTTTCTTATCTTGAAAAGCGGGGATTCATCGGCAAAGACTGAAATCGCAATTGAATCAAAATTCGCATTTTTTGAATTTTCCCTCTCCACGCAATGGACAAGATGCGTTTTTTTGATTCAGAATCTTTGAATGAATATCACAGGCTCTTTTCTATCTCTGGTGCCGGCTGTCGTTGCAATCGCGCTGGCACTGCTCACCAAGGAAGTCTACTCTTCCCTCTTCATCGGAATCGTCATCGGCGGCGCATTCTACGCTTTCGACGCGGCATCAGGTTTTTCAGGCTTTCTGGGCCATGTCTTCAACGACGGACTCATAGCCTCGGCAGCTGACTCATACAACGTCGGAATCCTCATTTTCCTCGTGGTGCTCGGAATCATGGTAACTCTCATGAACAAGGCGGGAGGCTCAGCCGCGTTCGGAGAATGGGCGAAGGAGCACATCAAGACCAAGGTCGGAGCGCAAATCGCGACTATAATCCTCGGAATCCTCATATTCATAGACGACTACTTCAACTGTCTCACCGTAGGCTCTGTCATGCGCCCAATCGCCGACAAGCACAATGTCTCAAGGGAGAAGCTCGCCTACCTCATCGACTCCACCGCGGCCCCAGTCTGCATCATCGCTCCGATTTCGTCGTGGGCGGCGGCCGTTTCGGGCTTCGTCACGGAGGGCGAGAACGGACTCGCGCTCTTCATCAAGGCGATTCCCTACAACTTCTACGCCCTCTTCACCCTCGTCTTCATGTTCGCGCTCGTCTTCATGCGCCTTGAGTACGGCACAATGTCCAAATACGAAAAAGCCCTCAAGACAATGGAAGAGAAGTCGAACAGGCAGGACTCGGCAGAATCGAAGAAAGGCTCGGTCCTCGACTTGACGGTTCCAATCATCATGCTCATCATCCTCTGCACTCTCGGAATGATTTACTCCGGCGGCTTCTTCACGAAGATGGTGGCGGACGAGGGCGGAAAGCTTGTCGAAAACGAGACGTACCTCGACTTCATCGGCTCGTTCGCCGCATCCGACGCTTCCGTGGGTCTTGTTCTCGGCTCGTTCGCGGCGATGGTGGCGACTTCAATCTTGTTTCTGGTCAAGCGCACACTCAAATTGAAGGAAATCATGGAATGCGTGCCTGCAGGCTTCAAGGCGATGGTTCCGGCAATCCTGATTCTGGTTCTCGCATGGACGCTCAAGTCGATGACTGACTCGCTCGGCGCGAAGGAATTCGTCGCGGGCGTGGTGAAGGGGAACGCGTCTGCGCTCATGAATTTCCTTCCGGCAATCATCTTCGTCATAGCGGCATTCCTCGCATTCGCAACAGGAACTTCGTGGGGCACGTTCGGCATCCTCATTCCAATCTGCATCGCGGTCTTCCCGGAAGCCGACAACCCCTTGAGAATCATCTCGATTTCGGCGTGCATGGCGGGAGCCGTCTGCGGCGACCACATCTCCCCGATTTCCGACACGACGATAATGGCGAGCGCTGGCGCGGGCTGCAACCACGTCACCCACGTCTCCACCCAGCTTCCCTACGCGCTTTCTGTGGCTGGAATCTCGTTCATCACCTACATTTTCGCGGGCTTCGTCCAGAATCCGGCTGTGTCGTTGGTGTTCGGTGTCGCGCTTCTCGCGGCGACTCTCGCGGTGGCGAAGAAAGTGAAGGGAGAGAAATGAGCCGTTCAGCGGAATGTTATTGCCCGAGTCCAATTTCAAATTAAACAAAAATCGGGTAAACTGAATGAATGGTTATCGTTTTAGAGCAGGACATTTCTGAAAATCAAAAATCCAACATAAAAAAGATTCTTCAATCCAAAAATTTCAAACTGAACGAAATTCGGGGAGAAGAATCCACCATTTTGGCGGCCGTCGGAAAGATGGCGATGGACCCGAGGGAAGTCGAAGTCCTTGCCGGAGTCGCCAAGGTCATCCCGATTTCAAAGCCGTACAAGATGGCTTCCAGGGAATTCAAGCCCGAGAACACGATTGTGGAGGTTCCGAACAACCGCGACCAGATAATCCGGGTCGGGGGAAGCCGCGTGGTGTCAATCGCGGGCCCCTGCGCAGTCGAGTCGAGACAGCAGATGCTTGACGCGGCGGAAGCGGTGGCGAAGGCGGGCGCCGTCATGCTCAGGGGCGGCGCGTACAAGCCGAGGACTTCCCCCTACTCTTTCCAGGGTTTGGGCGAGGAAGGGCTCAAGTACCTCAAGGAAGCGGGCGACAAATTCGGGCTTCCTGTCGTGACAGAGGTCGTCGCGGCCGAGCATCTTCCTGTCATGGAGGCGAACGGCGTGGACGTGTACCAGGTCGGAGCCAGGAACATGCAGAATTTCGAGCTTTTGAAGCGGCTCGGAAAACTCGGGAAGCCTGTCATTCTCAAGCGGGGACTTTCGGCGACGATAGAGGAATGGCTCATGTCGGCCGAATACCTGCTCTCAAGCGGAACCGACAAGGTAATTCTCTGCGAACGGGGAATCAGGACTTACGAGAGGGCGACAAGGAACACGCTGGACTTGAGCGCGATTCCGGTCTTGAGGAGCATGACCCACCTGCCAATCATCGTGGACCCGAGCCACGCACTCGGAGTGCGCGACAAGATTCCGCCGATGGCTCTGGCTTCCATAGCGGCTGGGGCGGACGGAATCATCGTGGAAGTGCACTGCAACCCGGAAAAGGCCCTCTCGGACGCGGCGCAGGCGCTCTACCCCAGCCAGTTCGACAAGATAATGCGCGACGTGGAAGTTCTGGCTCCGGTCGTCGGAAAGCAGGTGGCGCACATCAGGCCGACATTCGAGGACTCGCACGAGAAAATCATCGATTCCACGACGATAAAGAGTTCGGGGAAAATCGTCGTCAAGCAGAAGCCGTCGTGCGTCTACTGCGGCGAGAAAGGCGCGTACGCGGAGATGGCGGTGCAGCAGTACTTCGACGGAGCGGCGAACGCAGAGCACGTCAACTCGTTCGACGACATCTTCCAGAGCGTGGTGGACGGAAAGGCCGACTTCGGCATGGTCCCAATCGAGAATTCTACGGCAGGCTCAATCTACAACAACTACGACAACCTCACCAGATTCGAGGACGTGTCGATAATCGGAGCGATAACGCTCAGAATCGAGCATTCGCTTTTGGCTCCGAAGGGGGCGACGCTCGAAAGCGTGAAGAACGTGTACTCGCATCCGCAGGCGCTCGCCCAAAGCTCCAAGTTCCTCAAGGAAGGCGGCTGGCATCTCGTGGACACGATTTCCACAGCATCGGGCGCGAAATTCGTCTCGGAGAAGAAATCGACGGAGAACGCGGCGATAGCGAACGCCAGGAACGCGGAAATCTACGGGCTTGAAATCCTCAAGCAGGGAATCGAGAACAATCCGAACAACTACACGCGGTTCGTCATAATAGCGGCGAACCATGTGACGGAATATTCGAAGAAATTCACGTCGGAGAAGCCGAACATGGCCACTTTCATGTTCTCCACGAAGAACGAAGCGGGCGCGCTCTACAACGCGCTCGGAATTTTCAAGGAATTCGGCTTCAACCTGAACAGGCTGGAGTCAAGGCCGATTGCGGGAAAGCCGTGGAGCTACTGGTTCTACGGGGACGCGCTGATTGGAGAGGACGTGGAGAATCCGGGCGAGTATGTCAAAAACGTGATGGACAAGCTAAAATCGACGGCGGCGGATGTCCGTCTGCTCGGTATTTACAAGGAAATAAAATAATTTTGGTGGATTCACACCGTAATTTTTAGGAGAAGAATCATGGAAAGGTATGTGCTTTCAGTTTTGGTAGAGAACCATGCAGGTGTTTTGAGCCGAGTCTCAGGATTGTTCAGCAGAAGGGGTTTCAACATCGACTCCCTCACCGTGTGCGAGACGCACAATCCCGGACAGTCGAGAATGACGATTGTCGTGCAGGGAGACGAGTACGTGCTCGAACAGATAAAGAAGCAGCTCTCGAAGCTCGTGGAAGTCATATCGATTACGCACTGCGAGAAGTCGGCGACATGCGAGAGGGAGATGGCGCTCATCAAGGTCAACGCCACAGGCTCGGCGCGCGCCGAAATCATCCAGGCCTGCAACGTATTCAGGGCGCACATCGTGGACGTCTCGCTCAAATCCGTCATCATCGAGGCGACGGGAAGCGAGGACAAGCTTTCGAGCCTCATCCGCTTTTTGGAGCCGTTCGGAATCCTTGAGCTCGTCAAGACGGGTCTCACGGCGATGGGACGCGGCGAGGGAGTGATGAACTGAACGCGCAAAATCGGAGAGAGTCATTGATTTCGGCGGGATATTTGCCTGTAGAGGGCCTTGGGAGACTGATAGAAAATGAAATTTTCTTTGAAGAAAAAACTTATAACGGGATACATAGCCATAGTGATGATATGTGCGGTGGCCATTTCAATCCCCGTAATCATAATCCAAATCCAGGAGTCGAAATCAAACATTCAGCAGATGGCCGAGCTTCAAATAGACAAGGCCTATTCGGACGTGACGCTGTTCCTCTCGGAGCCGAGCGTCACGCTGAACAACGCGGTGGAATTTCTTTCGATTGAGGGGACGGGCGACAGGGCGACAATCGAAGAATACTTCAAGAAACTCACGTTCGGAAACCAGAACTACTCCATGCTCTACTTCGCCACGAAGGCTTCCCTTGCCGACGGCGGCTCCATCTTCAACAACAGGGGCTGGAATCCGTCTTCCGACTACAACCACACGAAGACGGGCTGGTTCATGGAGGCGCAGAAGACGAGGAGCATGGTCTTCTCCGACCCGTACAACGACGCGCAGGCCGGAAACAACGTCGTCACACTCTCCAAGGCAATCTACGAGAACGGCGAATTCGTGGGCGTCGCGGCTTTGGACTTGAGCACCAGACGGATTCTTGAATTCACGGAGGCGGTCAAGCTCTCAAAAAGCGCAAAATCGTACATCATCAACAAGAACGGAATCTACGTCACAAACGAGGACAAGAAGAAGATTTCAGAGGACAGTTTCTTCAACGACTTCGGCTTCGAGCAGTTCAAAAGCGCGCTCGCATCAATCGACGACAAGCTCCTCATGGACTTGGACGTGGGGGAGCACTATTTCGCGGCGAAGAAGATGCCCGACATCAGCGGCTGGTACCTCGTCACGTTCGGGCAGAAATCGGAGGTCTTCTCGAGCGTATGGGAGAGCGTCAAGTACATCGTCATAATCGCGCTCGCAAGCATCGTAATCGCCCTGCTCTTTGGAATCTTCATCGCGACGTCCATAACCAGGTCCATAAGCTCAATCAGCGAATCCCTCAAGACAATCGCCACGGGAAACGCGGATTTGACGAAGAGGCTCAAGATAAAGACGAAGGACGAAATCGGAGAAGTCGCGGACGGCTTCAACAAGTTCATGACCAAGATGCAGGAAATCGTCAAGGAAGTGAAGATATCCAGGGACAACCTCGCGAAGGCGGGCGACAACCTTTCCGTGAGCACGAATGAGACTTCGACATCCCTCTCGGAAATCCTGCAGAACATCGACTCCATACACTCGCAGATAGCGAACCAGAGCGACAGCGTGAACCAGACGGCGGGAGCGATAAACCAGATTTCGGAGAGCATACGCTCTTTGGAGCAGATGATAGAGGGACAGGCGGCAGGCGTGGAAAAAGCGTCCACGGCGGTCGAGCAGATGATGGGGAACATCAGTTCAGTGAACTCGTCGGTCGATTTGATGTCGGAGTCTTTCGACGCACTTTCCGAGGACGCGACGAACGGAATGCGGATCCAGCAGAACGTGAACACGAGAATCACCCAGATAGAGACGGAATCGCAGATGCTGCAGGAGGCGAACGCAGCCATCTCGACTATAGCGGAGCAGACGAACCTCTTGGCGATGAACGCGGCGATCGAAGCGGCGCACGCGGGAGAGGCGGGAAAGGGCTTCTCCGTCGTGGCTGACGAAATCAGGAAGCTTTCAGAGACTTCGGCGGAGCAGTCGCGGACAATCGGAGACCAGCTCGCGAAAATCCAGATTTCCATAGAGGAAGTCGTCTCGGCCTCAAACGAATCGAGCGAGGCGTTCAACTCTGTCTCGGAGAGAATCAGCGAGACGGACATAATCGTCAAGCGCATAAAATCGGCGATGGACGAACAGCAGTCCCAGTCGCAGCAGATAACGACATCGCTCCAGAAGATGAACGCGTCCACCACGGTCGTCAAGGATTCCTCGAAAGAGATGATGACAGGAAGCAAGCTGATTCTCGACGAGGTTCAAAAGCTCCAGGACGCGACAAACACGATAAAGGCCGGCATGGGCGACATGGCGGACGATGCAAGGAACATCGGAAAGACGGGAGAGACACTGGTCAAAATCTCCGACAAGATAAAGCAGTCGATAAAGTACATCGGCCGCGAAATCGACCAGTTCTCAATCTGACGAAAACCTCAGAGCCTGTACCGGTAGCTCTTCCAAAGGACCCTCTTCGCTTCGGCGACATGGGTCTTGTCGAACAGGCCCTCGTTGCTTTTGATGAACCCCGGAATCAGAAGCTCCGCGCTGACGAGGACTCCGACGGCGCGGCTTCTGTTCTTTGCCTTCTCTTTTTGGGTTTTCTTGAGCGAAATCTGCTTGACATATCCGTTGTAGGCCTGGAACATTCCGGCCTTTATGTTCTCGGCTTCCTTCGAGATTGAAAGGATTTTCGGAACTCGGATATAGGTGCCAGTCCGAATCAAGTCAGGATTCGGGTACTTTTCAACGTTCGCATCGTAGATGCACGGCCAAAGATGCCTGACCTTGTAGAATTTCCTGGCGATTTTGTGGTAGTCGTCCTTCCTCTTCACCTTGTATTTCATGTAGGAGAATTCCGGGACGGTCTTTGTGATTTCAGGCTCCTCAATCTTAGGTTCCTCGACGATTTCCACGGGAGGCTCCTCGACTTTCGGCTCCTCGACGATTTCCACGAGTGGCTCCTCGACCTTCGGCTCTTCGATGATTTCCACTGGTGGCTCCTCGACCTTCGGCTCTTCGACGGCGGGGGGAGGAACGACATCCTCGACTTTCGTGGAGCCGCAGCCGAAGAAGAGAACGAGCGACAGCGGCACAAAAAACAGCGCATTAAACTTTTTCAAAATGAACTCCAACTTTTTTTTCAGCAATCATATTTGCTTGTCCCCTTCTTTTCAATCGACGGAAGGAGACCGCGGGCGGATTTTTCCCCGAAATATGGCAAATCTGAATTATACTTTTAGTGGAATCTCCAAAAACACAAGAGAGGTGTAACATGTCAAACGAAAGCACTATATCACAGGACGAATTGAACAAACTCTTGAGCGGCCACGATTTTGGACAGCCGGCGAAGAAAGAGTCGTTCGACGAAAACGCGTACAAGAGCGAAACGAAGAGCGCGGCGGAGATAATAAGGGAAAGGGTCGCCAAGAAACTCGCGGAGAAAAAGGAGAGCGAAAAGAAGGCGGCAGAGGAACAGGAAAAGCAGAAGAAACAGAAGGAAGTCCTCTCCCAGGACGACATCGACTCGATTCTCAAGAAACTTTCGGGGAAGCCGGCGGCAACGGGCGAAAAGCAGCTCCGGGTCTACGACTTCAGGAACCCCACAAAATTTTCGCAGGACGACAAGAGCATGATGCAGGCCGTGATGGAATCGTTCGCGATGAAATCAACGGAACGCCTTCTCTCCAAGCGGAAGGCCTCGTGCAGGATGCAGTTCGGCTGGAACGACCAGCTAAAAAATTCAGAATACTTCAGAACCCTCAACAGGAAGACGTTCATCTACAAAATCACGACCGCATTCGGCTGGTTCATCGTGGAAGTGGAGCCGGAACTCGGCTGGGCGCTTTTGAAGCAGTCCAAGGGAACTTCCATCGAGCAAATCGACCTGAGCATAATGTACGACTACTATGTGGGCGATTTCATAGGCGACTTCCTCGCATCGATAAAAGAGAAGATTGTAGAATGCGGAGGAGACATCGACGTGGGAATCACGGAAGTGTGGAAATCCGACGAGACAGAGGGCGCGAACATCCCCAAGGGAGCAGTCTGCCTAATCAACACCATGCACACGAAAGTCGGGACGAGGGACGGCTACATGAACATCCTCATCGACTCGGACTTCTTCGACGAGATGAAGAGGCACGGACTTGAGAGCGAAAAGACAGAGACCGTGAAGAAGCTCAAGACAATCCGAAAGAACACCAGCGAAACGGAATTCTCGCTTGAAATCGGCCGCTACAACCTGGACAAGGACGATTTGAAGGTCGGAGAACTGCTGAAACTGGACAAATCGGTGGAAGAGACGCTCAACCTCGTGAAGGACGACACGCTGCTCTACGAATGCGACTGCATCTACACGACTGGTGACCTTCCGACGAGCGTGTTCGGAACGAGAATCTGCAAGGTGCGGCAGAAGGAATCGACATTGAAATACGAAAGCGGAAGCGTCGCAGTCCAGCTTTTCACAGTGGAAATTCCCAACGAGAAAATTCCGGAACTGAAGGAAGGCTCCACTGTCGACTCCGGAGAACCCTACGAGAACGCGGACGAGCTGGCGAAACTGGTGAAGGACGGAGAAACAATCGCGAAGGGAGAAATCGTCATAATCGACGACTGCTTCGCCGTGAAGATAATGAAGACTTTCTAGCCTTTTATTCAACAAATCAAATTGCACAAAAAAGGCCGCCTGAAAAAAAACAGGCGGCCTAAATATTCAAGAAGGACAAAAAAATCGATTATTTCGCGTCGATGTATTTTGAGGAAGATGAAGAAGACTTCGTGCTGGTCTTCGTCTTGGAGATAGTGGAAGAAGTCTCCTTCGGGTCGATTGTGACGGTGTTGCGGCCGACAGAAGAGACCCTGTACTCGATGTTCTTGATTTTTATCGTGTCGCCGTTCGCCACCGAGTAGTTGTAAATCACGTTTCCGTCCTGGATTACCAAGTCGTAGGCGTTCGCCTGGGCCGACTGGGCGATTTTCGTGACATAGAGAGTGCTGGAGCCCGCCGTCACAGTGTCTCCTGTTTCAAGAGTGATTGCGAATGTCGGAAGCGTGAATGCAGCGGCCACAGCAAGAGCCAAAAGTTTTTTCATTATGAAACCTCCATATAAAAAAATAAACGAATGAATTCAATTCTATTTCAAAAACTCGATTTTTCAACAGTGCAGGCAAATATTTTTAGACATGTTTTCCGAAGGGCGACACCGAAGACGGCTTCTTCATTGAAGACAAGGCTTTTTTGAAGTAAATTATTCTCACTATGAAAGAACTCGAACTCAAATACGGATGCAATCCGAACCAGAAACCTGCCAAGGTTTTCGTTGACGAAGGCGACTTGCCGATTACTGTTTTGAACGGACGCCCGGGCTACATCAACCTGCTCGACGCGCTGAACGGCTGGCAGCTCGTGAAGGAACTCAAAGAGGCGACAGGCCTTCCTGCCGCGACCAGCTTCAAGCACGTCTCGCCGGCCGGAGCCGCCGTGGGAACGCCGCTTTCCGACACTCTCAAGCAGATTTACTTCACAGACGGAGTCGAGCTTACCCCGCTCGCATCCGCATACGCCCGCGCCCGCGGAGCCGACAGGATGTCCTCTTTCGGCGACTTCATCTCGCTCTCGGACGAATGCGACGAGGCGACCGCCCTCCTCATCAAGAAGGAAGTCTCGGACGGAATCATCGCCCCAGGATACTCTGACAAGGCTCTTGAGATTTTGAAGGCGAAGAAGAACGGAAACTACTGCGTGATAAAAATCGACCCGACATACGTTCCGCCGGCGACAGAAGTGAAGCAGGTTTTCGGAATCAAATTCGAGCAGGGACACAACTTCCTCAAAATCGACGAGAAAATCTTCGACAACATCGTCACGAAGAACAAGACACTGAGCGAGGACGACAAGAGGAACCTCATCATCTCCCTCATCGTCCTGAAATACACCCAGTCGAACTCGGTCTGCTACGTGAAGGACGGACAGGCGATTGGAATCGGAGCGGGACAGCAGAGCCGCGTCCACTGCACGCGCCTTGCCGGACAGAAGGCCGACAACTGGTGGCTCAGGCAGTCTCCGAAAGTTCTCGGTCTGCAGTTCGTTGACGGAATCAAGAGAGCCGACCGCGACAACGCAATCGACGTGTACATCGGCGAGGAATACGAGGATGTGCTGGCGGAAGGAAAATGGCAGACGCTATTCAAGGTGAAGCCGGAAGTCTTCACGCGCGAGGAGAAGAAGGAGTGGCTTTCGAAGAACACGAACGTGGCAGTCGGAAGCGATGCGTTCTTCCCGTTCGGCGACAACATCGAGCGCGCGAGAAAGAGCGGCGTGACCGTCGTGACGCAGCCGGGAGGCTCCGTGCGCGACGACCAGGTAATCGAGACCGCCGACAAGTACAACATGGTGATGACGTTCAACGGAATCAGGTTGTTCCACCACTAATCCAATAATCTTTGCACAAAAAAACACCGGCAGGAGAACGTTTCCTGCCGGTGTCCTGTTTTAGAACTCAACTTTGTCCAATGTTATGTCGACTTCATCGCCAATTGTTATGGAAAAGCGTTCGGCG
>CAMHLH010000026.1 GCA_946185925.1 uncultured Treponema sp. | reverse complement strand
AGAAGTGCTTCGGGAGGACGTTGTTGCCGTATTTTTCCTTGAGCGCGCGGAGTTCGGCGGCGCGTTTCGGGTTCGGAGCGAAATCAACCGTGATTCTGTCGCGGATGTCCTGTGGAATGTTGATTTTCGAGCTGAGCGTTCCATGCTCGATGTCGTCGATGTAGTCGTCGAAGAATTCCTTCACGTTGTTCTGCATCTCCACGATTGTTGAAGGATTTGCGGTGACGATAATCGTAACGTCCTGCTCGATTCCGATTCGCATTATCGCATAGTATCTCGCCGTGTAGTCCTCGATTTCAAAGACGGCATCGGGAGCGGAGTTGATTGGCTGAATGAACTTGGGAATGTCGCGCCTCGTGACGCCGGAGACAGAGCCGTACACGGTGCCGTCGGGAGCCGCGCCCTCAATCGCCTTTCCGACGATGGAGACGGTCTTGCCCTCGAAGCAGTGCGGCTTTTTCTTCATGAAGTTGTAGAGCCAGACCTTCGACATCTTGTTGTAGATGTTCTGGTAGTACTCGTGCGTGATTGGAATCCACTTCGGCTGGCCGGTCGTTCCAGAAGTCGTGGCGTACATCATCGGCTTTCCGGGGAAGAGTATGTTCTCCTCTCCGTTCTTGTGCCTCTCGATGAGCGGGCGGATGACTTCGTAGTCGGTGACAGGAACGTTCTTCTGGTAGCGCGCGACAAGCTCATCGTCGGTTGACGCTGAAAGAATCTCAGCGAAATTGTGCTGCTTGCCCCACTCAGTGTCCTTGGCATATTCAAGAATGCCACGCAAAGTCGTCATGGAAGCCTTTTTGCAATCCTTAGAAGCCTTTATGACTTTATTGTACTGAATTTTTCCAGCAAAGCCGAGCGCAAAATTGATGAGCCAGACTTTCTTTGTTCGTGTTTCCATTTTCTTAACCCCTTTTAATGGACATCTTATGAAATTTGTCGTATTTGTGATAATCTCTTTCTTATGAAAAAGATTATCAAATCGGCATTGTGCCTTGTGTTTTTAACACTGAATACGATAACAGTTTCTTTCGCAGAAATCACTATCGACAATGTATTCTCTTCTCTCACCGAAAACAAAGTGACGACTGGAGATTTCGTCCAAGAAAAATCATCGGCAAAAATCAAGCGTCCTCTAAAATCTAGCGGAAATTTCATTTTTTCAGAAGACGGCATCGTCTGGAAAACGACCAAGCCTTTCCCATCGACAATGGCGGTTACGAAGGACTCAATCATCCAGACAGGCGCGGACGGCAAGAAGAGCGTCATCGACGCAAGCTCCAACGACACGTTCAAGACAGTCTCCTCCACTTTGACCTCACTCTTCTCTGGAAACAGAAGCGAGCTTGAAAAGCACTTCACGATAAAAAATTTCAAGGCGGACTCGGCAAACTGGGAGATGGTCCTCACTCCAAAAGACGCGACAGTGGCGAGCGCGCTCAAGCAGGTGACGCTTTCAGGAGCGGTGAAATCGTCAAAGACATCGCTCGACGGAATGGTTTCTGAAAAGAGCGACACGGAGAAGACAAAATTCACATTCGCAAACCAAGTCTACAAGCAGGCCCTTTCCGCAGATGAAAAAGCTTTTTTCCAGAAATAGCATTTTCCTTTCGACATGGATTCTTTTCCACGTTGGAATCGTCGTCGCTTTCCTTGCGACACTGAAATCTTACGGAAGATTGAAGGTCGACGCGGATTTTTCGACGATGATTCCCGCCAGCACGGAAAGCGAAGCCGCAAGAATCGCCGACGAGGCCATGGCAGGAAATGGCGGGAACAACGTCTTCATACTGGCCGGCAACAAAGAATTTTCAAAAGCGAAAGCGGCGGCCGTGGAAGTCTACGAAAAACTCAAGAGCGGCGACGAGGCCCCCTCAAGGGCAAAGCGCAAATTCAAAAACATATCGCTCTACACAGACAGCTCATCTTTTTCGGATGTGGAAGAGTTCATCAAAAAAAACAGATTCAACATTCTAGGCGAAGAGACGCAGAAGAAAATTGATTCGGACGCGGAAGGATTCGCAAAAAACGCGCTTGAAAAATTCTACGGATTCTCAATAGCGGCGACCGACCCGGAGAACGACCCGTTCGCGCTCGACGACGAGGCTGCGACAAGCCTCCTACAAAGACTTTCGGCGTCCACGGTGGCGCTGCGCCCGAAAGACGGAGTTCTCGCGAGAGAATTCGAAGACAGATGGTACGTCATGATTCGGGCGGAACTGACAAAAGAGGGCGCGAAAATGGCGGACAAGTCGAACGCCGTGCAGGACATCTACGACGCGTGCCTGCCGCTTGAAAAAGACGGAACACGGTTCGCGTTTTTCGGAACGCCCTTCCACAGCTACAAAAGTTCCATGTCCGCCTCGAAGGAAATCACATTAATCTCAATCGCATCGATGATTGCGGTCGTGGCGATTCTGCTCGCGGTGTTCAAAAGCCTCGTCCCCCTGCTCTCTTCCGTGGCGGCAATCGCGTTCTCGGTCGCAAGCGCGTTCCTGGCGACCCACGCTTTTTTCGGCGGCGTGCACGCAATCGCGCTCGTCTTCGGAACAACGCTCATCGGCTCGTGCATCGACTACAGCCTGCATTTCTTCATCAACTGGAAGGCGTCGAAAGAACTGAAGACAGGCGGAGAGATACGGCGGCACTTGATGAAGGGGCTGCTCCTCTCGCTCGTTTCCACGGAAGTCTGCTATCTGCTTCTGATGTTCGCTCCATTCAACCTGCTAAAGCAAATTTCAGTCTTCTCGTTCTTCGGAATCTTGAGCTCGTTTTTGACCACAATCGGAATTTTCCCGCTGTACAGGATTCCAAAAGAGAGCGACAGACGAATTTTCATGCCGAATTTCAGCCTTGAAAAGATTCCGGGCGGAAAGAAAAGCAGAAAAGCGCTGATTTTCCTCATTTTCGCCTGCTCGATTTTTGCGATTCTATTGGGCAACGGAAAAATCCAGATAAAGAATGACGTCTCAAGCCTCTACAAAATGGAAGGCAGGCTCAAGGAAGACACGGAGACGGCTTACAAGGTGCTATCGTACAATCCCACGAGCTATCTTGTAATCTCCGGGGACTCGGCGGAGGAAGTCCTGCGCCTTGAAGAGGAAACCGCGAAGAAGATTCCAGACCCTTTTATCAGCACGTCGCTTTTCTTGCCGTCGCTTTCGATGCAGAAAAATTCTATTGAGGCGGTGAGGAAGCTCCTTCCATTCGCAAAGAGGCAGCTCGGTATTTTGATGTTCGGAAAAGAGGACGGTTTTTCGGAAGAAGAGGAAGCGGAAATCCAGGCGGAAGTTTCACGTTTTGAGGAGAATCTGCTTTTGTCGGAGAAAAATCCGCTGACGGTCGAAAGTCCAGAAATTCCACAAAGCCTGAAATCGATTTTGAAGATGACATGGCTTGGACAAGCGGGCGGAGAAACGGACAAAAAATTCTACTCGCTCATGATACCTTCGACCATAAGCGGCGAAGAAAACTACCGTTCGTTAGAGAGCGAGAACATCCACTACATGAGCAAGGCGAAGGACGTGAGCCGCGGCCTCGACGATTTGACGAGGATGATTTTTGTGATGTTCGCAGTTGCGTTCGTCATCATTTCGGCGTTGATGAAATTCTTCCACAGCTGGAAGGACACTCTCAAAATCATCTCGATTCCGCTCGTCAGCATCCTCGCGATTCTGGCGACTTTCACAATCGCGGGTTTGCATATAGAATTCTTCTGCATGACGGGAATCGTCCTCGTCTTCGGGCTTGGGCTCGACTACGTCATCTACAGCAGGCAGAACAAGGGGAACGCCCTTGAGACGTTCGCCATAACGCTCTCGTTCATCACGACGGCGATTTCGTTCGGCGCGATTGCCCTGAGTTCGTTCGTTCCCGTGCACGTCCTCGGATTGTCGATTTTCTCTGGACTTGCGGCGGCGTTCGTCTGCACGATGCTGTGAATTTTTTTTATTTTGCAGTTTTACATTATTTTTTATGGAGAAAAAAAATGAACAAGAAACACCTTCCACTTTTCGCGGCAATCTGCCTTTCGGCGGCTGTCTTCATCTCTTGCGGCTCCACAAAAGTCGCCTCGAACCTCGAAAAAGTCTATGTGACGAACACCACGAAAGTCGACGTCCTCCCGGTCGACGCGATTTTCCCCGAATTCGAGAAGTACCAGCAGTTCCAGGGAAGTTTCGGGGACACGACGCTGAACGCGCTCGCGTACATCCAGGCGGGTCCCACGGGAATCGAAGTGCTTTTGATGAACGACTTCGGCGGAGAAATCGGCTCAATCTCATACGACGGAGTGAACGCGAAACTCGACTCTTCGGTCTTCCCCAAAAAACTCAAGGCGGAATACATCATACTCGACCTGCAGAACGCATACGCCGACACGCAGAAGCTCAAGGAGCATTATTCCAAATACGATTTGGAATTCTGCGAGATAAAGACGAACATTTCCACGAAGGACGGCGGCGGATTCAGCGTGGCGGAGAGGGCAATCGCGAAGGACGGCAAGGTCATAGAGACGATTTCGATAGGAAACGGTGTCGTGAAGATTACGAACCTGCTCAGGGGCTACGAGTACAAACTGACAGCGAGCGAATAGTTGAAAATTGAGAATTGAAAGTTGAAAGTTGAGAATGGGAAATCGATGAATTTCAGCAGATTTTTGAGGCCGGATTTGATAAACGGGAACATTTTGTCCTCGCTCGTCAGTTTCACTTTTCCGCTTTTGGTCTCGCTCGTGTTCCAGCAGCTCTACAATGCCGTGGACGCGGTGATTGTCGGGAATTTTCTGAAGGAGTCTTCGCTTGCCGCAATCGGGTCGAGCGCGGTACTTTTCGAGCTTCTCGTGGGATTCGGGAACGGATTCGGAAACGGGCTTTCAATCGTGGCGGCGAGGGCGTTCGGTTCGGGCGACGATAAAAAGCTCAAGAAAGTCGTGGCGTCCTCGCTCGCGCTCACGTTCTTCGTCACGCTCTTCATCACGGTCGTTTCACGATTCACACTCATGAAGGCTCTGACTCTGCTTGGAACACCGGAAGAGATAAAGGACGAGGCGTTCTCCTACATAAACACGGTGACTCTCTTCGTCTGCGTGCTTTTCGCGTTCAATTTGCTTTCGGGACTTTTGAGGGCAATCGGAAACTCCTTCATGCCGTTGGTCTTTCTGATTGTCTCTTCAATCATGAACATTTTCCTCGACCTGCTCTTCATAACGAAAATCGGCATGGGCATAAAAGGCGCGGCAATCGCAACCGTGATAGCGCAGGGGTTCTCAGCCCTCCTCTGCCTTCTCTACATCCTCAAAAAAGCGAGGATTCTGCTTCCATCAAAATGCCATTTCACTTTTGAGAAGCGACTTTTGTCCGACCTCTTCGCGCAGGGTTTTTCGATGGCGCTGATGGGCGCGCTCGTCTCGTCGGGCACGGTCGTTCTGCAGTCGGCCATAAACGGCTTCGGAAAGTTCGTCATAGCGGGCCATGTCGCGGCGAGAAAGATTTTTTCGATTGTGAACATTCCATTGGGCGCGCTCGGAACCGCGTCGTCAACTTTCGTGTCGCAGAACCTGGGCGCGGGAAAGACAGACAGAATCAAGAAGGGAATTTCGATTTCGGCCTTGATAGGCATCGTCTGGGCGCTTCTCCTCATCGCGTCGATGAAATTCACAATAAGACCGCTTCTGACGTTCATCTCCGGCTCCACGAACGAAACTCTGCTCGAATACGGAACGAACTACATGTACTTCTGCATTCCGTTCTTCCTTGTCCTTGGCACGCTCTTCATCACGAGAAATTCGCTGCAGGGACTTGGAAGCAAGGTTCTGCCGCTGATTTCAAGCATCATAGAGCTTGTCGGAAAAATCTTCTTCACGGCTGTCATCGTCAAGAGAATCGGCTTGTGGGGAATCATAATCTGCGAGCCGCTCATCTGGGTCGTGATGACGGCGCAGCTTCTGTTCGTGTTCGTCAGGCACCCGGCACTGAGGAGCTGTAAAAGCGCAAGAATAGAAGAAGCCTGATTTTCTCCCAAGCAGCAAAAAAAGGGACTTGCGAGCAATCACAAGTCCCTTTGTCCTAAAAATCAGATACGCTAAAGTCTCAGCCCTGGACAGAAGCCGTCTTTACGATTACGTCGTGGGCGGAACCCTCGGAAATCGTGGTCGCGGAAACGAGGGTGATTTTAGCCTTCTCCTGCAACTCTGGAATCGAGAGAGCGCCGCAGTTGCACATCGTGTGGGCGACCTTCTTGAGAGTGAGGCCGACTCCGTCGTGCAAGTGTCCTGCGTATGGAACGTAAGAGTCGACGCCTTCCTCAAAAGCCATGCCCTTCTTTCCGCCGAGGTCGTACCTCTGCCAGTTGCGCGCCCTGTTCGAGCCTTCGCCCCAGTACTCTTTGACGTACTGTCCGTTCACCACGAGCTTGTTTGAAGGAGACTCCTCGAAGCGCGCGAAGTAGCGTCCGAGCATCACGAAATCGGCTCCCATAGCGAGAGCGAGCGTCACATGATAGTCGTGGACGATTCCACCGTCGGAGCAGATTGGAACGTAGATTCCAGTCTCCTTGTAGTAGTCGTCGCGGGCTTTCGCGACTTCGATTGTGGCAGTCGCCTGTCCGCGTCCGATTCCCTTCTGCTCGCGGGTGATGCAGATTGAGCCGCCGCCGATGCCGATTTTCACGAAGTCGGCGCCAGCGTCTGCAAGGAAGCGGAATCCCTCGGCATCGACGACGTTTCCGGCTCCGACTTTTGCGTTCGGGAACTTCTCGTGGATGTCCTTGAGGGCCTTTGCCTGCCAATAAGAATAGCCTTCGCTTGAGTCGAGGACGAACACGTCCGCGCCAGCCTCAACAAGGGCTGGAACTCTGTCCATGTAGTCGCGTGTGTTGATTCCGGCTCCAACGATGTAGCGGTGCTTTTCGTCGAGAAGCTCGTTCGGGTTAGACTCGTGTGTGGAATAGTCCTTTCTGAAGATGAGGGATACGAGATTTCCGTCCTTGTCCACGACAGGGAGCTGGTTGACCTTCTTCTCCCAGATGAGTTCGTTGGCCTCTGAAAGAGTGATTCCCTCGTGGCCGACAGTCATTCCAGAAAGAGGTGTCATGTACTCGGAAACCTTTGAATTCGGCTTGCAGTGCGTGATTCTGAAATCCTTTGAAGTGATGATGCCGACGAGCTTTCCGTGGGCTGTTCCGTCCTCCGTGACAGCGCAAGTCGAGTGGCCGGTCTTCTCGCTCAAGGCGATGACTTCCTCAAGGGTCTGGTCTGGGCGGACGTTCGAATCAGAAGTGACATATCCGGCTTTGTAGGCCTTCACACGGGCGACCATCGCCGCCTGGTCCTCGATTGTCTGGCTTCCGTAGATGAAAGAGATTCCGCCCTCCTTCGCAAGCGCGATGGCGAGTTTATCGTCAGAAACGGCCTGCATGACAGCCGAAACCATCGGGATGTTCATCGAAAGCGGTGAAGTCTCGCCTGCTTTTTTGTTGAAGCGCACAAGCGGAGT
Source organism: uncultured Treponema sp. (assembly GCA_946185925.1). GTDB lineage: Bacteria > Spirochaetota > Spirochaetia > Treponematales > Treponemataceae > Treponema_D. The sequence continues at coordinate 7,426 of CAMHLH010000026.1, read as the reverse complement.
CTTGAGCGAAACATTGTCTGGAATGCAATTCTCGCCAGAATAGCCAGGAACAAGCAAATACTCACCGAACGTGTGTGACGGCTCTGAAAAATAAAATGCCATTGTGATTCTCCATTTGAATTTGTGTATCAGTTAAATTGAATGATTATATCAAATGGAAAACCACTGTTCAACGAATCCGGCAAGAGCAAAACGGCTTAAAATCAAGTCCTGAACTTGTCGATTTGGGCTCCGATTTCGTCTATGGCGACCTTCATCTGCTCAGAGATTCCGCGGAGAGCCACGCCGGTCTCGTGGATTTTTGTGGCTCCGTAGTTCATCTCCTTCATACTGTCCTGGATGAGGCCAGTGACATCCTGCAGGTTCTTCACCTCGTCCAGAATCGCCCTGTTTCCTGCCATCATCTCCTGGCCCGCGTTGTGGACTTCGAGCGAGGAATCGTTCATCGTGCTCAAAGCCGCGCTTATCTGCTGGGAGCCTTCGTTCTGCTCCTCCATCGCGGATTGGATTTGGCGGACGATTTGCTCGGTTTCGGAGATTTTCGACGCGACACTCTGGAACGCTCCGTTCGACTTTTCGGAAGCCGAAACCACGCTGTCGATTGAGTTGCGGATGTTCATGAGCTGCTCTCCAATCGTCCTGGACTGCTCGCCCGAAGTCTCCGAAAGTTTCCTGATTTCGTCAGCGACAACGGAGAAGCCCTTTCCAGCCTCGCCCGCGTGCGCCGCCTCGATTGCGGCATTCATGGCGAGGAGGTTCGTCTGCTCGGCGATGGCGGCGATGGCAGAGTTCGCTTCCTGCAAAGTCTCGCTTAGGGTCTTGATTCTCTCAATCTTGTCGTTCACGTCGCGCTGGACTTCGATTCCAGATTTCGCGCTCTCTGTCAACTCCTCAAAAGCCTCCGACATCTTGGAGACGGAGTTGTTCACCGAACCGATGTTCCCAATCATCTGCTCCACGGCCGCGCTCGCTTCGCTCACTCCGGAATTCTGCTTCTCAATCATTCTCTCAAGCGACTCGATGTTCGAGGCGATTTCGTTCACGGCACCGGCAGTCTCGTGGACACTGTTGCTCTGGTTTGTTATCTGGTTGTGGACATTTTCTATGTTGGAAAGAATCTGTGAAATCGAATTTGCAGTGTCGTCAGTGCTGGCGGAAAGGTCTGAACCCGCAACGCCAAGTTTTTCCTTGGACGACTTGACCTGGGAAATTATCGCATGAAGCTTGTCCATGAAAGTGTTGAATCCCACAACGACAGCCGCGACCTCGTCCTTCCCCTTCGCATCGATGCGCCTCGTCAAATCGGCGTCGCCGGAAGCCACGTTTGATATGGCGGAGCGCACTTTCTTGAGCGGCTTCAGCCCGATGTTCACGGTGGCTCCAACGGCGATGAAAGTCACGCCGAGAAGAACAAACGACAGAATGCCCGTTATGGTCTCCATTCTCGTCAATCCGCCGTAGAAATCGGAATAACCGCAGACGCCAAGAACCGCCCAATCGGAATTTGGAACTGGCCGGTAGGCCGCAATCATCTGCGTGTTGTTCGCCGGGTTCACAAAAACGTCGCTTCCGGTTTCGCCAGCGAGGACTTTTTGGAGAATCGGCTTGATTTCGTCTCCGGCATCCCCTTCGACGCTCTGGAAAGTGAGAACGTCGTCGAATGTGGTCGAAGCGACAGTGTGCCCGGTTTTTCTGTTCACGACTTGCAGATGTGAATCAAAAGTGCCGAACGAAACCTGCTCAATCCTCTTTGAAAGCACCTCGCCGCGGACATTCGCGGAAAGGCAGCCGATGATTTTGTCGTCAATTCCATAGACAGGCACCGCATAAACCTGGAAAAGCTCGTTGGTCACGGAATTTATGGAGGGGTCGACAAGGCTCGACTGCCCAGCTTTCGCGGCGGTTATGTAGTCTCTGTCCAATTGGATGGCCATTCCTGCCGCCGTATAGCTGTTGCCGTCCAAGTCATAGAAAGCGATGTTCTCGTACTCGTCGCTGACTTTTGAAATTCGTGTGAGCTGCTGGCACTTGTCCAAAAGCGGCATTTCGCTGTCACGGACAAAATCAGCCCTCGCCAGAGAATTCAAGGTCCGAAACTGTTTTTCAGTCTCGCCCTTCACCTTTCCTGCGGCGGAATCAGTCACAGCGTTCAAAAGCTTATCGACATTTTCGTTTATGGAGGTCGTTGAAGTCCGTATCGCGGTAAAAGTCAAACCCACATTGGAAACGATGAAAATCGACAATACAATCGAAATCAGGCGAAATTCAAGGCTGTGGATAAATTTCATAATAGCTCCTTCTCCCTGTCGGGAAGCTCAAAAGTTAGAGTTCTAGAAACACTTCCGAAGTTTGTTTCTGTGCATCGAATCATATTCTAATCCGATATATGAAAAAACAACACAGAAAATCAATTCCAGCCGCTCTTTTACCGCGGCTTCCGAATCGAGTTCGGAATGACAAAAAAGAAAGCAAACCACAACACAATCCTGTTTTTTTAGTATCTTTTACGCATGGACACAGAAAAAATCACAGAAAATGACACAGAAAATTTTGTCGAATTCGACGACGTAACGTTCACATATCCCCCAGTAGAAGGAGACGTGGACGAAAATGGAAAGCAGATTGAGCCGAAGCCTGTCTTCGAGCATTTCTCGGCGGCACTGCCGAAAGGCCTCGTGAGTTTCGTCGGCCAGAACGGCTGCGGAAAGTCCACGCTCATGCTGCTCGCGTCCGGCCGATTGAACCCGGACAGCGGCAGCGTCACGCTTTTGGGGAAGAAGCTCTACGGAATGGACGACGAAGAGAAGAACCTTCTCGCATCCGTCATCTACCAGAACATGGAATTCGAGACGGAAGAGAAAGTGGGGGATTTGCTGAAGCAGGTTTTCCAGAACGGCAAACTCAAGGGCAAGGCGAAAGCCCTCCGTTCAGATTCAGATTTGCTTGAAGAAGCCGTCGAAATTTTTGAATTGAAGGAATCGCTTGAAAAATCCCTCACACACTTGAGCAAGGGAGAAATCCAGCGCGTTCTGCTCGCATTCTCGATTTTGTACGGCAGCGACTCGATTTTCATGGACGAGCCGATGTTCGCGATGGAAGACCGGCAGAAGGAAGCCTCGCTCGAATACCTCCGGGAATTTGTCCACAAGACGGGAAAGACAATCTACATCGCAATGCACGAACTCGACTTGTCAAAAAAATACGCCGACCAAGTCCTCCTCTTCTATCCGAACCGCGATATGTCGCTCGGAACGCCAGAGGAAGTCTTGACCGACGAAGATTTGGAGAAAGCCTACGAGATTCCAGCCGCCCTCCTCAAAAAGAAGGAGGACATGACGAGGAAGCAGCTTCAGGAAGAAGCCAAACTCCTTTCTGGAAACTACGGAAGCTGAAAAATTCCGAAAACCAAGCTAGAACGGAGCCTCGTCCGGGTTCCGCGCAAGCTTGATGTCGCATTTGAGATTGGCGATTTTCTCAATGTCTTCCGCGTCGAGTTCGAAGTCGAAGACGTTGAGGTTCTCTTTTATTCGTGATTCCGTGACCGATTTCGGAAGCGGAACCACGCCCGACTGGAGGCTCCACCGTATGCAGATTTGCGCGACGCTCCGATTGTATTTCTCCGAAAGCGACTTCATGAATTCGTTCGCGAAAATCGCCCCAGTGCCGAGCGGAGAATAGCCTTCCACGACCATGCCGAGCTTTTTCGAGTACTCGACAAGCTTTCTTTGGCTCTGACCTGGGCAAATCTTTATCTGGTTCACAACCGGTTTTATGCTTGCGGTTTTCAAAAGCGCCTCGATATGGTGCTCCCAGAAATTGCTAAGTCCAATCGCGCGGATTTTTCCATCTTTGACGGCATCTTCCATTTCCTTCCAGCTTTCGGCGTTCTTCTCTGCCCAGCAGTCGCGGAATTTGAGCGGATTCGGCCAGTGAATCAGGTACAAATCCAGATAGTCGAGTCCGAGCTTGGAAAGCGAAGAGTCAATCGCTTTTTCAGTCAGAACGCGTCCGTGGTCGCCGTTCCAAAGTTTTGTCGTGACGAACAAATCCTTCCTGGAAACGCCAGATTCCTTCATGAAGTCGTTTATCGCCTTTCCGACAGACTCCTCGTTTCCGTAGGCGGTCGCCGTGTCGATGTGCCTGTAGCCCAGCCGCAGTGCTGTCAGAACTGCGTTGTAAGCCTCGTCGCCGTCCTCGCTCTGCCATGTTCCGAAACCGATTGCGGGAATCTCCATTCCGTTCGCCAATTTCAACTTGCTGTTTTTTTCCATAAAAACTCCTTGCCTGCAAAAAAAATCGCCGTTCATTGTAAACGACGATTAAATTGTTTGCTCGAAAAACTATTCGATTACCTTGAATTTGCTGACCACAAAGCGGCCGTCCTTGAGCGTCTGGAAGCCGACAAGTTCTTTGTCGTTCACGATGCCCGTGAGCTTGAGCGGCTCGCCCTGGTGCGCCTGGATGTCCTTGATTGTGAAGTCAGCCTTCGGGTCGATGTCGAGCGAGTACTTCTCCCCGTTGTCAGTCACGAATCCCACGAACGTGAACGGAACGTTTCCGTAAATCTGGATGTGCCCGGTAATCGTCTTCTTTCCGAGCGCGAACGCCGCAAGCCCTGCGACCATCAAAACAACTGCAAAAAATGTCTTCTTCATAAGAATCTCCTTATTTCTTCAACCTCTGCGCCCAAGCCCGGTAGCTGAGCGTAGTCCGGTAGCTGAGCGTAGTCCGGTAGCTGAGCGTAGCCCGGTAGCCGAGCAAAGCCCGGTAGCTGAGCGTAGCCGAAGCTACTGAACCAAAACGTAGTATTTCGTGCTTCCCGATGGAGAAGCGGACAACTTTAACGTGACCGAATCCGCGGAAGCCGTCCCCACATCGTGCAGCGTGAATCCGTAAGGACGCACAGCCGTGGGGTCCGATGCCGAAAGATATTCAGGGCCGTCGTACTTGTAGTACGAACTATTCGTGTTCGCGCTTGAGTAGGTCGGCAAAGCGGCTTTCAGATTCCACAAGTTTATTGCGGTCATCGGATAAGAATATGTGGAATCACCTGAGCCGTAAGTAAGAGTTTGCTTAGCCGCCTGGTTCATCGTCGGATGCGTGAAATCCGTAGTCGTGAACACAAGGGCTTGAACATAACGCTCGATAAGCTGCTCGTCCGTGTAGTCCTCACCTGCGACGCTCTTCACCGCCTCCGTCACAGCGTCCATGTTGGAATGCGAATTGGAGAGAATCGCCTTGAAGAGTTTCGCCCCTCCGTACTGGCGGGCAAGCCAAGCCCCGAACGCATAAGCAGACGAATAGGAGTAAAGCTCCTGGTTGTTGGTGGTATAATTCCACTCGCCGGTTCCCGTTTCCGCGTATCTTCTGTTGAACATTGGCAGACGGTTCTTGGGCGTGTCGTCGGCGCCAACACCAAGATAGCCCGCCATCATGTCCTCGCATGCCATCGAGCACATTTCGTCGTAGAAAGTGCCGAACGTCGCATTGTTCTGCACAGTCTTCATGTTGAAGCTAATCATGTGCTGGAATTCGTGGGCGAGCGTGAGGAGGGAATTTTCCAAACTTTTATTCACGCTTTCGATATCCACATAGAAATATTTCCCGACATTCGAAGCGTTGAGGGCGATATACCTTGCTTTTTCATCGGCAGTCAAATTATCATCGGACGTGTCCAACTGTGTGTCGTAGTAGAAATAATCCTTGCTGGCGAAATATCCGTCATAACCGCTCGGCAAATCACAAAGGACGATGTTTATTTTCGTTCCCGTGTCGTTTCCGTCGCAATCAGCCATGTCCGGAAACGTGTAATCGAACAACTTTGTGGTTTCGTTGTACGCATAATTCAAAATCTTGTCGCACTCGGTTCCAAAAACTTTCGTGACGAGTGGATAGATTGCGTCGAATTTGCTGGCGATTGTCGCAATGTCGCTTTCATCATCAAGGTCGGCAGCGTTTTCATCCACGACCCAGACGTTGCAGTTCGTTCCTTTCGCTTTCAGAGTGGAAGCCTTCTCGGAATAGGCAGAATCCCCCGTCTGAATGAAGATGTCATCTGTATCCCCCACTTCCAAGTCGCTCTCGTGCTTCGAGTACAACGCCTGGAGCGCGCTTCTGGACTGCTTGCCGTATTTTTGCACGTGCAGGCGGCCGAACTCCTTCGCAAGCTCCTTTTCCGCGTCGCTCATCACATAGTGCTTCTTGGCGCTCAGAATCTCCTCCGAATCGGAAGAGCTTGAAGCGACGCTCAACGACGGAGAAACGCTCGCTGAAAGCCCCGTGCAGGAAGCGGTGACTATCGACGCAGGAGACTTGTCGGTGTTCAAAGAACCGTTCACTTTCGCAAGGTAGATTCCTTTTCCGGAAATTCCGCTCAAAGTCAGTGATTCGCCCTCGAACTGGTAGACGTTCTTGCCGAGTTCGAATTCAGTCTCCTCCTCATCGTCTCCGCAAGAGAAGAAAGTGAACGACAAGCAAATCGCAAGGATTGGAAAAGCTTTTTTCATAAACTCTTTTTTCATAGATTCCTCCATAAAAGAAAACGAAAACTACTTTATTATAAGATACATGACCAAATCCGCAGCACCTGTATCGGTGAATGTTATAGTGTCGGATGTCGTGCTAGATGAATATGTTCCAACTCCATGAAGCATAATGCCGTATTCTGGGCGAAGCTCTGCGCGAACACTGTTTTTGTACAAGAATGGTCCAAGATATCCGCCATTTTTGTAACTAGACCACGCATAGCTTGGATAATCCGATCTACTGAACCCATCCAGTGCGGAAGGGCTGTAATCGCTGCCGAATATGTTGAACGCAGTCATAGGATAAGAATAGGTAGTGTTTCCCGAACTGTAAGTGAGAGTCTGGCTGGCATCTTTGTTGTGTGTATAAGTTGAATCATTCAAGAGTGCAAGCAAAAACTGCCTGAACAAATCGTCGAAGGTATAAGATGTTCCGTTCACAGAATTCACGGCCGCAACAAGCGAGGCACTGTCAACATAAGAGTTGTCCATTATTTCCTTTACGAGTTTTGCACCACCATACTGTCTGCAAAGCCAAGAACCGAAAATGTATGAAGTGGCATAAGACAAGGCCGAATAGCTGCTTTCGGTTCTGTACTCCCTTATGCCGGAAAGGTAATAGTAAATGTTGAATCCCTGTGTCCTGTTCTTTGGAGACTCGCTGTCTTCAAGCCCCAGGAAGTCCTGCATCATGTCTTCACAGAGCATTGAAAGCATCTCGTTGTAGGCAGTGTCCGGCGAAAGGCTTCTTTTGATGTTCTTCATGTTGAAATTTATCATGTGCTGGAATTCGTGCGCGAGCGTTGATATTGCGTCGTTCGGGTAAAGGCGCGCGATTGCCGAGTCGATGTAGAAATACTTTCCGACGTTCGAGTAGTTCAAGACTTCATTGTCTCCGGACA
>CAMHLH010000025.1 GCA_946185925.1 uncultured Treponema sp. | reverse complement strand
ACCTGCTCAAGCTTCTCGACCTCATAAAGCTTTATCATCTTTGAGGCGTCCTTCTTGTCGTAGAATTCGATTCTGACGGGAATGTAGGATTTCTTGTCGAACCAGCTGATTCTGTAGCCGTATTCCACGGTGTTCTTCTTGACGGGGACGGACTTCATCTTCCAGCAGTCGTATGTCACGCCGTTCACGGTCACCGACTCCGACTGGGAGATTATCTCGTTCTTGTCGTCGTGCTCCTTTCTGAGCGAAAGGTCGTTGTAGGTGACCTCGGTTCCGACGAACGACTTTCCCTTGTCGCCCGGAGCGATTCGCCTCGTGGAGCGCAGATTCGGCATGAAGACCCACTGGTCGTCCTCCTTTGAGATTTTCTCGGCCTGGAGGATTCTGGTGTCCTTCACCGTAGAGGGACTCTTGAACGAGAACACGGTGTTCTTGAGTCCGTTCGCTCCGCCTCCAAACTGCTCGACTTCCATGTGCTCCACAGCGCCGTTTTTGGAGATGTTGTCGATTGTAATCAAAGAGTAGTTGTAGTCAGGAACCCTATCCAAGTCGCAGTAGACTTTCAGGATGTCCTCGACAGTCTCCGAGAACAAGAGACTTCCAGAAAGCGCAAGGAACGCCGCAAATAGAGTTTTTTTCATAAAAAATCCTCCAATGAATAAAAAAAATACAATCTATTTCAATATTGATTATACAACGTAGGAAAATTTTTGATAGATTCGCGAATAAAAAAATTTGAGATTTTGGAGATTTTTTTATCATTTAGAAATCACGTCGAATTCCCCCGCGCCTTTTTGGGAGCGGACGACCTGAATCGAAACCCGGTTGGGCAGGCAGACTATCGAATCCGAAAAGCCCTGGGAAACGCAGGTCTTGTTTGGGCAGGGAGAATCCAGAATGCGGACGCGGCCGTTTTTCAGCTCGAATTTTGTAGTGCCGACTTTGCCCTCGACTTCGTGGATTCCGTCCTCGGCAAGGTCGAACTCGAACTGCCTGCCGGCGGCCGCCACAGAAACAAAAGCCGGCGGAGCGGAAACTGCGTCCACGGCAAGGAAAACGCCGACCGACAGCACAAAAGCCAGAGCGGCGAAATCCAGAGGCTTCAGACCAAGCCCCAGAATCTTTTTTCGCATTCCACAAATGAATCCTTCCCCGCTGGCCATTCTCGTCAGACCTCCCCTCCATCGTCCAAGAAAAGCTCGGCTTCCTCGTCGGCGTTCAACTCGTCCAAGTCGCTTTCCATCGAAAGAAGCAGCTCCTCGTCCTCGGAATCGACATTCTCGACAGCGCGCTCATAAGGATTGTCCCAGTCCTTCCTTTCCTCAAAACGCCTGAAGTCCATCGCAAGGAAGTCGTCCACGGAAGAGAGTATCTCTTTCTCTTCGGCGAAGTCGGTCACGTCCACAACGGCGCGGCTTTCATCGTAGCGGAGGAAATAGAGGACGCAGCGGACACGGGAGAACGGCACGCCCTTCATCTGGGACACGGCCATGCGGTATGTGGCGAGCTGGGCATAGTAGCGTTCCGGGTGCTGTTCGCGGTCTGTCTTGTAGTCCACAATCGTGTAGTCGAAGTCGGAGTCGCCGCTGTTTTTGAAAACCAAGTCTACGGTTCCGTTCACTATCGACTCCCTGCCGATTTCTTTGAGCGAAAGCCTGAACTGCATCTCGGTCCTTTTCCATTCGGAAGAGCAGACCTCGGCGAACAAATCCGTCTTGGAAAAGTTCTCGGCCATTTTTCCGCAGATTCTCTTCAATTCGTCCACTTTGCACTGGTAGACGTCTGTCCTGTCCCCGGCGGCTTTCCTCACGTCCACGTCCAGCCCAAGCAGGTACTTGCCCGGAATGTCGAACTTGGCTTCGCGCCCCTCCACGACCGAGTCGATTTTTTCCTGCATGAACAAGTGCGCCACCGAACCGAAATCGGCATAGCTGAACCTGGCGCGCGAGAATTTTGGCGTTCTTGGCTCGGAAGGATGCTCCTCGTTCCACTTTTTGCACCATTCAATCATCCAGTCGCGGCCGGGAATCGTGCTTTCAACCAGCTCGTCGATTTCCCGCATGGGGACCTCCCCCGTTTTTTTCATGAAGAATCCGCCTTTTTTCTCAAGTAAGCTAGGATTCACATAAACCGGCTCGATGTAGTCCTTCTCCACCACGCTCGCCTTCTCCACAAAAGCCGAAATCTCGGAGACGAAAGCGGCCTTCTCGCTCCTTAGGTTCAGTCTGGAGCCGTTTTCGCCATCGTCGTAGGAGAATTTGTTGGAGAATTCCTCAAAATCGAAAGGAGAGTCGGCGGTTGCGGACCTGTCGTAAATCAGCTCGCCCGATTCCTCGGAAATACGCTCCTCGACCTGCGTGAAGGCGTCCACGACGTTCTCCACGGAAGCGAACATGGAAGAGGGCTTTTCCGGGACGGTTTCAGAATTGAGGACGCCCTTGTAATGCTGGCTGTACTTTCCGACGATGAAAAGTTCGTCGATTGCCCTCGTGAAAGCCACATAGGTGAGCCTCCTGAGCTCGGCGGAATTTTCAGGCTCCACAAGGATTCTGTCCATCTCCAAAAAATAGTTCAGATGCGTTTTTTTGGAGGCAGTCGGAAGAGCGGAGCTGTCCTTCAAGTCCTTGGTCTTCACCCTGTTCATCATTGTGGACGGGGGCAGCGACAGGACAGGCCCGAAATTCTTTGTGAAGGAGAGCGCGGCTGTAAAATTCCTGGGCTCGTTCTCGACGGCGCAGACGAAAACCACTTTGAACTCAAGCCCCTTGCTCTTGTGGACGGTGATGAATTTCACGCCGTCGTTGGATTCAAAAGGAATGTTCAGGTTCTCTATTTTCGACGAATTTGAATTGTACTCTTCTATTTCGTCCAGGAAGCCCGCTATGCTCTGGGTGTTCTCCTCGGCCTTCCTCGCAAGCTCAAAAAGAATGTCGTAGAGGCTCGCGAACATCTGCACGTCCAAATTCCACAAGGTCTCGTACCTGTAGCCGTATTCGTACCAGAGTCTCGAAACGATGCTTGAGATTTTCTCCTTGTGAATCAGGGAACTTATCTCGTCGAATTTCGCCTTTGCCTTTTGCATGACATCGAACGCGGAACTGCCACTGCCGAAAAGCTCCTCCGCCACCGCCATAGAATTCTCGTCGAACGGATAGACGCGCTTGATTTCCGGATTATCGCGCAAAAGTTTTATGCGGGCGGTGAAAAGCTCCATGTCCTCCCTTGAAAGCCCCACGAACGGAGAGCGGAGCAGGACAGAGAGGGCGTTCATGTCGGCCGGATAGACGCAGACTTTGAGGAAAGAGACTATGTCGTTGATTGGACCGTCGGAGAAGAATCCCTTGTAGACTTCGGTGGAGTACGGAATGCGCGCCTTCAAGAACTCGCTCTCCAAATCGCCCAAAACGGAAGATGCACGAAAGAGGACCGCGATGTCGCCGTACTTGTAGCCGGCCTTCACAAGCTCCTTTATCTTGTGGGCGATGTACGAAGCCTCGTAAGCCGTTCCCGACTCGTCGGCGCCGTTTTTCGTCTCCGAAGTCTTTTTGAACATGGCGAAATGCAGCCGGCGGTTGTCGGGACTGTCCTCCCTGCCATGGTTCCATTCGACCTTGAGATATTCGGCCTCGTAGTCCGGGATTTTGATTCCGTCCTCGCGCTTCATGAGGGCAGACTTTGCGCCGCCCATGTTGTTGCCGCCGAAAACCGCATTGAAGGATTTCACGAGGTTCGGCATAGAACGGAAATTCGTCTCAAGATAGATGTAGTTTTTTCCGTCGCTGAATTTCTCCCCGCGGAGATGAGTCTGCAAATTCCTGAAGACCGTTACGTCCGCGCCCCTGAACCTGTAGATTCCCTGCTTCTCGTCGCCCACGAAGAAAAGCTTTTCCGGGTTCAGCCTTTTTTGTATGTAGTCCTCGGAAGCTGAATCGAAATTCGGAATGACGTACTTTCCGTCGGAGTCGAACCTCTCCCGCTCGTCGCTCAGCATGAAGAGGGCATCGCACTGCCGGGCGTTGTTGTCCTGGAATTCGTCAATCATTATCTTGTCGAAGCGGCCCTGCTCTATGTGCCTTATCTCGTCGTGTTTTTGCAGAATGTCCATCGCCAAATCCGAAACATCCTTGAAGGTGAGAATCCCCGAAGACCTCTTGGCATCCTGGACTTCAGAGTCGAACAAGTCCAAAAGCCGCATGATTTCACCGCAGATGTCGGAGTTGAAGATGAATTCAACAAGATAGACGAGAGTGTTCACAGACTGGTAGAGCGCCTCCAAAAACGGAAGAACGTCCGCAACGTCCTTTCCGCTCGGTTTCTTCATCTCTGTCCATTTTCCGAGATAGAGCATGTAGTCTTCGATTTGCTTCTTCGCCCCAGAAAAATCCGCCTCCAGACTTTCCCAGAAGCTTTTTTTCAGGATTCCAGACGAAAGCGGATTCTCGATTTGAGGAATCTCAAGGCACTTGCAGACGGCTTTCGCGGAAGCGGTCTTTCCAGCCACACCCGCCTGCCTGATGCAGGATATGGCGGAATCGGCCTCGTCCGCGCTTTTGTTCCAGACCCGCTCGACTTCCAATTTCTGCTTTTCAAGCGCGGACGCGAATACGGCTTTTTTTGCCCCACCGCCTTTCACGATTGAAGAATTTTTGATGATTGGACCTGCGAACACGTTCTTGGCTATGTCCGAAAAAGTCATGATTCTGGTCAAAGCCTGGATGGCCTTGTTCCTGTTCCTCGCCAAAATGAACTGCAAAGCCTTCACGCCCACCAGGGATTCGATTCTGTCGTCGTCGATTTTGAAGTTCGGCGATATTCCGTAGAAGTGCGCGCCCTCACGCACAATCTCGGAGAAATAGCTGTCCAAAGTCTGGATGTGAACCTTGTCGAACGCCTTCAAAGCCGCTTTCGCATTCTCCCGCCGCTCTCCGGACAAATCCGGGTCGTACGCGTCGCTTGTCAGTTGATTGAAGATTCTGCTCTTCATTTCCACCGCGGCCTTGTTCATGAAGGTGAGGGTGAGAATCCTGTCCGCGCTTGTGTCGCCGCTCTCGACCAAATCTGCGAACCTCATTGAAAGCACCTTCGTCTTTCCAGAACCGGCACCCGCGCTCACCACCACGTTCTTTCGTTCGACAACCGCCTTCCTCTGGTTTTCCGTCAATTTATCAGCCATACACTATTCCCCCGAAACCGTAAAAAATCTTCTGCAGACACTCTGGTAGTCCTTGCAGTTGTCGCCCAAATCCTTGTTGGCGCACATGTTCTTTTTCTGCACGCGCTCGTCAATCGAAAAATCCAGCTTGTTCAGCCGTTCCACAAAGGCTTCTATCAATTCGTCGCACTTCTTGCAGGTCGCGTCGAACTCTCCCTTGTCCAAAGCGGCGCTTTCGACTGAAGTCTTGCCGTTCAGCTTCATGTCCTTTATCGAAAAGAAGAAATATCCCGAAGGCTCGATTGCGCTTCCGTTCTTGAATTTCTCGTTCGCAGAGAAAATCTTTTTGTAGATTGGCATCTGGAAATCGGGAATTTCGTCCGCTTTTTCCGGGTCGTAGAGGATGGGGCTTGGAATCATGCCGGATTTGAAATCGATTATGTAGAATTCCGTCATCGACTCGTCCGCGCTCTCGTTTTTGAGGATGCAGTCCACACGGCCGTCGAAGTAGAAATCCTTGTCCCTGCCGTCATCGTCTTTTGGATGGAAGGTGTACTGCGCCTCAAGCCTGTGTATTTTCGCCGTCGGAAAGAAGCGGGAAAAGGCCTCCACGCTCGGAAGAAGCTTGACGAACAGCTCGGACTTTTGGGAATTGACGATTGTCTTCGTCATCTCGCTCAAAGTCTCCCCGAAGTCCTCGTACTCGTCCGGCTCCGTGAACCTGGAATTCGCCTTTTCTATGCAGTCGGCGAGAATGTCCTTGAACTCGTCCAGAAGTCCGCCGTAGCCAACAAGCGCGCCGCTCTCGTCCGTGATTTTTTCGAGGGTCTCGAAAAAGCTCAAACCGCGCGACTTTAGGACGCCCAAGTATTCCTCGAAGACAGCGTGGTTTATGCGCCCAACCACAAAATCGTTCATCAAGTCGGCTTCGTTGTTGAGCGGCTTCAAAGAGAGGATGCGCTCGAAAAGCCACTGTCTGGGGCACTTGTAGAAGGCCTTCACGTTCGACGGGCTTATCTTGAATTTTCCGCCGGCCTTGCTCCTGTATTTTTTCTCGATTATCTCCCTCACCTTCTCCTTCGACTCGTCCCATCTGGAAAGCCCAATCTCCTTCTCGGAGGCGAGAACCCTTTCCTTCCATGAATCGAAGCCGACTTTCTGGGATTTCATTATGACGGCCGGATATTCGGCTGTTTTTTCCACAAAGCTGAATCTTTCAGAAGAGAAGATGTTTCCGCTTTTTTCAGGCTCGATTCTGTCCTCTTTCTTCAAAAATCCGTGCGGAAAGCCGTATTTCTCCACGGAATGCTCGGCCGAAGTGAAATAAGACGCCTTCTCGGACGAAAGCTGATAGAGCGAAATGAAACTTTCGCTCGGGTCGAAATCGGAGAACTTGAAGAATTTGTCGTTCGTAGAAGGGTCGATTTTGAGAATCACATCGCGCTTGGCCTCGTTCAAAAAGTCCAGCTGCTTGAAAAGGGAGCCGACAGACAGCGAATCCTGACTCGCGTCCACGACCACATGGACTTTGAACGGAGAAGCCGCCGCGGCCCTGTACGGATAGACCTGCACTCCGCGTTTTTCGGTCTGGTCGAGGTACTGGGTCTGCTCCAAGTGCGAAACGAAGAAGCCGAAGACATTCGATATTTTGTAGGCCGTCTTTCCGTCCTCCCGGAGTCCGCTCCCCTTCTCCGCCTCAAGGCAGTATTTCGCCTCAAGCTCCACAAGGCCGGTCAACTCCGTAATGCAGCGGCTCAGAATCAGGTCGCTCTGCTTCATGTCCTTGAAGCCGCGCCTGTCGATGAAGAGCTTCCTGAACGTCCTGTACGCGCGGAGCAGAGACTTGAAGGTTCGTGCAGAGACCATCTTCTTGCACGAAGCCCTGAGATATCCGTAGAATTTTCTAAGCTCGGCGATTGTCTCGTCGAGTTTTTCCTTGCGCTCAGGGATTTTTTCGTCGCCCAATCTCCTAACAGGGTCGTCGAAGGATTTTTCCCAGATGTCCACCCGCGCCTTTTCGCTTTCATCAAAATAGGAGCAGACACAGTTGTTCTCCTTGCCGAAAACAATGAATTTGTCCAGCAGATATTTGTTCTTCCAGGGAATGTCGTCGTTCAACAGAAGGGATTTTACGCTTTCAAACGAGAAATCAGTGCGCACGCATTCCTGAATCTGCGAGAAGATTTTTCCAGAACCGTGCTCGGAAAGCATTTTGCTGAATCTAGTCACGTTCGGAATCTCAAAGAGGTTCAGCTCGCGCTCAAGATAGGAGCCGTACGTGTCCATATTTGGGACGCTCACGGCCATGTCGGTCCAGGCGATTTTCTCCTGGTCGTGCATCTTCCTCAAAAACGAGGCGACGTTGTGCAGTTCTTCCACGGACGTGTCGAAATGGCACCAAGCCGGATTTTTCGGCACCGCGTCGAGCGGGACATTCACGAACGAAAGGGCCTTTTCCTGCTCCGCCATCTTCAGGAGAAATTCGTACTGCGTCCAGTCCTCCAGAATCTGCGGATAGACAATCACATAGCGGGTCTTGTCGTCCACGCTCTTGAACGGAGGCTGCTCCCATGCCGGGTCGAACAAATTGTTCTCGTCGAGGAAATGCTTGTACTCATCAAAAAGCGTCTGGAAATCCTCGTCCTCGGCATCGTTTTCGGAAAGTGAAAAATCCTTGCCGCTCATCAACGCCTGTTTTTTCATGTCGTCGATTATGCTCTTGTAGGCCTGGGTGTCGTGGTAAGTCTTCCAAATCTTGAGCGAAGGGAGAATCTTCGCAATCCAGTCAGAGAAAGCAGAAGCAGAGTCCGCGAATTCCTTTGTAATCAGGGATTTGAAAAGAAGCGGCTCGTCTTGATTTTTTTCAATGTTGCTCTTGTTGATTTTTGCGTTTTTCTCGATGAGATACGAGGCGAATATTTTTCGCATCAACGAAGGAACGGTTTCCTTGTCTTCTTGTTGGGTTCTTATGCAGTCGCCCTTGAATTTGTCCCACGCAATGAACCGGTCCATGGACACAGCGGAAACTCCAGTGAGTCCACTGTGTTCCACTGTCCAATCCGCCCAACCCTTGCACGAAACTTCGGTTGGAAAGACGAAAACCACATTTTCGTCCCCGATGTTCCGCACGATGCATTCTTCAATAGAATTTTCTTGTACCATGCAGAAATTATTCGGGGATTTTCTCCATTCGTCAATTTATTTTTAAAAATCGAAAAATCAAATCAGCCGAGCCTTATTCTTGCGGCTTTCGCGTGTCCAGCCAAGCCCTCGGCGTCGCCAAGATTGCCTGCGGCCTCGGCGGAGGCGATGGCACCCTTTGAACCGGGCACAGCCCTGAGCGTCGTGACGGTCTTCAAGAACACGCGCACGCTCAGGCCGCCAGTGAACCGCGCGCTCCCAGACGTTGGCAGGGTGTGGTTCAATCCGGCCGCATAGTCGCCGAAGACTTCCGCGCTTCCGTGGCCGATGAAGAGGGAGCCGTAGTTGTGGCAGAGTTCAGCGATTCTGTCGCGCTCCTCCCCTTCGTCCATCGCAAGCTCCAAGTGCTCCGGAGCCTTCCTGTTCGCAGCCTCTGCCGCCTGTTCAAGGTTCTCGCAGACGATGATTCTTCCGCAGTTCTTTATTGACTGTTCGGCGGTGGCCCTCGTCTCAAGAACTGCAAGCTGCTTCTCGATTTCCTCGGCGACCTTTTCGGCAAGCTCCTCGGAATCCGTGGCCATGACGGGCTGGGCCACAACGTCGTGCTCGGCCTGCGCGAGCAAGTCGGCGGCGACCCAAGCGGGATTCGCGGATTTGTCGGCGATGATGAAGACCTCGGTGGGACCCGCCACCATGTCGATTCCGACCGTTCCGTAGACGAGCTTCTTCGCCTCGGCCACAAACTTGTTGCCCGGCCCCACAATCACGTCGGTTCTCGGAACGGACTGGGTGCCGAAAGCGAGCGCGCCGATTGCCTGGCTTCCACCGCACGCGAACGCCTTTGTGACTCCGCAGATGTAGGCAGCCGCCATGATGTTCTCGTCGGCGTAGGCTTTTCCGCCCACGAACGGCTTTCCGGGAACGCCAAGCCCTTTCTTCTCCGCCTCGGCTTTGTCGTCCGGGTGGACGCGCGGCGGAGTGCAGAGGATTATCTCCTTCACGCCAGCGGCCACCGCCGGGGTCACGGTCATGACGACCGTGGAGACGAGCGGGAAGCGGCCTGCAGGAACATAGACGCCAGCCCTGTCGACTGGAATGTTCTTCTGCCCTGTGAAAACGCCAGGCTCAAGCTCTATCTCAAAGTTGTCGAAAGACTCCGCCTGCTTCTTCGCGAAGCGGAGAGCCAAGTCGTGGCTGTAGCACAAAGCGTCGTAAAGTTTGGGATTCTCCCTCTTCATCTTCTCGGCCGCGGCCTCAAGCTCCGAACGCGGAATCTCGATTGAAGCGGGCGCGGAAACGTCGAATTTCGCGCCGTATTCCGCCAAGGCCTCGTCACCGCGTTTTTTCACATCGTTCAGGACATCCTTCACGACATCGATTGACCCGCCGAAATCTCGACCATTGAAGAACGAATCCTCGACTTCTGAATATTTCTGAATCTTTATCATACAAACCTCTATTTTTTCTGTGTCCCTTGTTTGCAAATCAAAATTACCACAAATCGAAATCTGTTTCATTAAAGCAAAGATTGGAATAAACTTTTCAAATCAATTATTAGGGCGAAAGTCGAGTTTTTACAGTGCAATGGCAGAAACGAGCGGAAGCGGGGTTCCGTCAACAAAAACACTCAGCCACCGCGGAGCGGTACTGCCGTTTTTGTTGGCGGGTTCCCGCTGGGAGCTTGTTTCTGCAACTACGATATGCATAAACTCGACATTCGACCTATTAATCAAGGAGAAAAACATGAAGAAATTCCTCGCCGCAGTTTCAGCGGCATTTTTGACAGCCGCCGTTTTCGCAAACGACATTTTCGCCGGCAAATCGTTCAACGGAACAGACCAGTCCGTCTACTACAGATTCAACAACGACAACACGACTGAACTCGTCTTCGAGAACAACGTGGGCGCCGTATTGAACTACAAACTCGACGAAAAGAAGAAGACAATCACGCTTTTCCCAAAAAAAGTCGAATCGACATCCCTCGGAATCATCGGCTTTGAAAACAGGCTCTGCGAAAAAAGCGAAATCCTCGACTTCATCAACAAAAAAGATTTCGAACGCGACACAATCAACAAGATGCTCGAAGCAGAATTCGGCTTCGACCCAAAAATCGAACTCGGAGGCAAGGACGATGTAGAGCAGATTTTGAACTGCATCGTCTTCATGAACTACAAGGAGGAGGCAAAGTCGGAGGAAACCTACGACAAGAGCGTGGACTACACGGAAAAACTCAGGGAGGAGCTCAAGAAGAACGAGGACCAGGAGCAGGCGACTGAACAGATAAAAGAAGTGGAGGAATTCCTCGCGTCCATAAAGGCCGAACTCGAATCCACCACGATTCCACAGGTCAAATCGATGAAGAAGAAAATCGAAGCCAGACTCAACACGATTTTCGACACCGAGATAATCTTCAACTACAAGGAAAACGAGGACGGCAGTCTTCTCCTCACGGAGGAAGCGGCGAACGTCAGCGCGAACGTGGTCTTCCTCTCGATGAATTCCGCGAACGAAGAGAAGCACGTCTACATCAACTCCAGCATCCTCGCCACGGCAGATGTCGATGAAGAAGGAAAGCCGAGCAGAATCAACTTCTTCACGACGAGCGACAAATGCAAAAAAGATTCGGGCAAAGTCACTTTCGTGAACTCCGACGACAAAAAGGACAAGCTCAAGGCGGCCTATTCAATCAGCAGAAGCGAGAACGAGATAGAGATAACGCTCAAAATCACGTCAGGAAACTTGAAGGGCACCGAACTCAAAAGCACATACAAGACATCCACGGAAACTCTCACGCCACGCGAATAGGAGAAAGACATGAAAAAAACGCTCGCAATAGCGGCAGCATTCCTGCTCACGGCGGCGCTTTCTGCGGAGAACATCTTCAAGGGGAACACGTTCTCTGTGGAAGACGACGAAGTATTCTACAAGTTCACCGACGACACGAACGCGAAAATCTTCTCCAACGACACGGACGAAGGCGAGACTACGCACATAGAGCTGGAGTACATCCTCGACGAGAAGAACAGGACGATAAAGCTCAGCCCGAAAAAAATCAGGACGGCACTTTTCGGAATTCCCGGAATCGAAGACAGGCTTGTGACCAAAAAAGAGCTGCTCGACACGATAAAAGCGGAAAACTTCAAGGAGGACGTGTTCAACAAGCAGTTCGAAGAGTTTTCTGGATTCAATCCGCACATAAAGCTCGGCAAGAAAGACGCATTAGACAAAGTTCTGAACGTGTTCCTGTACAGCGAATTCTTCAGCGACAGCGAATACGACGAGAGCGTGGACTACAAGGCGAAGGTTCTGGAAATGGACGCAGACGAGGAAGAGATGCCGAAGGAGGAGGTGGAGAAGGAAATCGAACTGCTCACACGGGCCATGAAGGGGACGCTCGCAAACATAGACATGGAATTGAAGATTCTTTCGGCATCCGTCTCGCTCACGTTCGACTTTTCCATGACGTTCAACTACGAGCAAGCAGAAGACGGCAGCGTAAAATTTACGGAATCGCCACAAAGCGTGGACGCGCAGACCGCCTTTCTGCAGATGGAAGCGGACGGAACAGCCCGCAGCGCCTACATCACGAAAGGCATCCTTTCGATTGTGAGGGAGGGAGAAGACGGCAGGACTCCAGAAATAGACCGCTACGCTACGAACGACAGCCTCAAAAAGCCCGCCGGAAGAATCACATTCTTGAAGGCCGGCAATCCGAGGGAGAAAATCAAGGCGGCGTACAAACTCAACAACAGCCAGGACCCTGTAATAATGGAAGTCACTTTCAAATCAGGCGCCCTCAAAGGATTTACGATAAAGGGACTTTACCACACGTCAAAATCCACGCTGATTCCAGTCAAGTAGAGAGACAGGCATTTCGAATCCTACAAAGTGATTCTGATTCCCGCGCCGTGGGAATCCGTGTTGTAGGCGCGGACACTACCTCCGAGCGACTCCACGATGACCTTGGCGATTGAAAGCCCAAGCCCGCTTCCACCGACGGAACGGGTGTGCGCCTCGTCGCCCCTGAAAAAGCGCTCGAAGACGTGCGGAAGAATCGATTCTGCAAAGCCGCTTCCGTCGTCCTCGATTTCGATTGTGGTCTTGTCGGATTTTTTCGCTTTTAGTTCTATGCGGCACGAGTCTCCCGCGTATTTCACAGAATTTGAAAGCACGACAGTCAAAACCTGGTGCAGCAGCTCCGAATCCGAGTCGAAAGAGAAATCGCTCTCTTCGCATGAAAAATCGATGCGGACCGCCGGAGCCACCGCCGAGAATTCCTCTTTCAAGCGCAGGAACATCTCCTTCATGTTCACATTTTCCACGTTCGGCTTGATTTTCCCCCTCTCAAGGCGCGAAATCTGCAAAAGGTTCGTGATTATCGCCTCCATTGATTTCGTTTCCTTCTTTATGGAATTCAGAGACTTCTCAAGCTGGGCGGCGTCGTCCTTCCCCCACCGCAAAAGCAGGTTCGTCTGACCCAGAATCACGGCAATCGGCGTTTTAAGCTCGTGCGAGACATCGCTCGTGAACTGCTTCTCCCGGTCGAAATCGACTTTGAGCCTGTCGAAAAGATTGTTGAACGTCACGACCAAATCGTTTATCTCGTCGGCGTGCTTCGGCTTTTCGAGACGCTCCGTCCCCAGGTTCGAGCTTGAAATCTTGGAGGCGGCCTTCGTCACCTGCACGACGGGCTTCATGGTCCTCGACGCAATCAAAAAAGAGATGAAGAACGAGAAGGCGATAATCGGGATTATCGCGAGCAAAACGGATTTTGGAAGAGAACGGTAGAGCTGGAAAGAGACTTCCCGCGTCATGTCCATGGACGTTGCGATGTTCAGGATTTTTCCATCGTGCTCGATTTTTTTGCTGTAATAGAGGATGTTCAAGTCTCCGTCTATGTAGTAGTTCTTTTTGATGAGTCTCTTCGTGTCGCCTTTCGTGTCCGAGAAAGGCGGCAGGAACGGGTCGTTCGTGAAGATGACCTTGCCCTCGGAATTGGAAACGACGAACGAAATGTAGTACGGAATCATCGGAAACGGAGAAGGCCTCGATTCAAACGCGTTCTTGGCGTCCTTGGACTCTTTCGGAAGAGGAGGATTCTTTGTCAGTTCGTGCTTGGAACCGTCCTTCTTCAACAAAGTTCCGTCATCGGACTCGGCGGCCTCTTCGGCAGGTTCGACATCTGCTGCGGGAGGTTCAAGATGGCCGTCCTGCGTGTCGATTCCGAACGGAGAGTCATCCAAAGGCTCTTCCCCAGCCAGCTCTTCTCCGCCAGCATCCTCCTCCGCGTCATCTGATGAAGCCGCTTTCTGCTTTGACGCAGCTTGCCTTCCACCCGGATGAGGAAGCCTCCTTGCTGGCAGCGACATGATTTTTTTCTCTATGGACTCAGCCGCCCTGTACAATTCCCAATCCTGCCCGGAACGGACAAACGAATTGAGCAGCCAGACGAACGAGAGCGAAAGAAAGAGAACGGCCACAGACAACACTGCCGTGAACCTGAACGCCAACCGGATGGAAATCGACTTGAAAATATTCTTCATCTTGCTGGGCTTCCAACAATTTACTTCTCAACGAATTTGTAGCCTGAACCGCGGACTGTCTTTATGTAGTCGGCTCCGATTTTGCTTCTGATGTAGCCCACATAAACGTCCACCGTGTTCACGTCGATGTAGTGGTCCTTGCCCCATATCGCGTCGATTATGTCGTCGCGGCTCATCACCTTGTCGGGATTCTCCATGAAGAGTTTGAGCATGAGGAATTCGGTCTTGGACACATTCTCTGGCTGCCCCTTCACAGTAACGCTCATGCTGTCGATGTTCATCTCGATGTCCCGGATTTTGATGATGTTTCCACCGACCTTTGGAGACGTCGCGCGCCTCAGGACAGCGTTCATACGCGCCAGAAGCTCCTCGATTTCAAACGGCTTAGAAATGTAGTCGTCGGCTCCAGAATTCAATCCGTTTATCTTGTCGATTGTCTCGCCCCTGGCCGTCTCCAAAATCACAGGCACGTTGGACTTCGCCCTTATGCGCCTCAAAACCTCAAGCCCGTTCAGTTCAGGAAGCATCACGTCCAAAAGAACCATGTCTGGATTCTCGCTGTCGAACTTCTCCAAGCCTTCCCTGCCCGTCTTCGCGAGCACGGTCTCGTATCCTTCATGCTTGAGCTCAAGCTCGACGAATTCGCTGATTCCCTCGTCATCCTCAACAATCAAAACCTTGGCCATAAAAATCCTCCTAAAAAAAATAAACCTTAGCTGGAACCCTAAAACTGGATTTCGACTTTTTTGAGCGAGACGCCCGAAAACGAAACGATGTTCTCAAGCGTCACAGAAAAATTTCCTTCGGTTACGGACATTGAAAGCCGCATCGTCTTTCCATCCTTGCTGAAAAGGAATTTCGTGTCCTCCATTGGAAGGACATTGCCGTCGAGTTTCACGGATTTTCCATTGACGGAACGGGGATCGACCCCCTGGTTGAACATGAAATCTATCTGCACTTTTCCGTCGCCGATTCTCGTCATTTCAGCAGAGACAAGGGCGAATTCCACATTCTCGTTGGAAATCCGCATTCCGTGATAGCCCATGGACTGTTTTGGAGCCGGAAGAGCATCCTGGGAACTGGCGAGAAACACAAAGAAAAATGATATTGCGAATACTAGAATTGAAGATTTGATAGTTTTCATG
>CAMHLH010000024.1 GCA_946185925.1 uncultured Treponema sp. | reverse complement strand
TTTTTAATTTAACGTAAACAAAAAAAAATAAAAATCAACGTTGTTGATTTAGCCTTGTAAAGAAAAGCTCGTCCTAGCTTTAGCGGCGGGCTTTCTTCGTTTTAAAGAGCCTTTCTTTCCGTTTTCCTCTTTTTTGGACTTTTAATTTAAATAATTGTTCCCGCCCGTGTTTTTATTGCAATGATACCGATATATAATTTAGGTATGTTTAAAAAAGTAGATAAAAAGAAGAAAATGGGAGTCTTCATAGCAGCCCAGCTTGGAATGGCCGCTTTGTTGATTTTTTTTATAAGTTATATTTTCCTCTCGTTTTACAGGACCGCTAAAGCCGACGCCCTTTCCATTGGTGAGAAATCCGTCTACGAAGTCGGCGAGAAACTGAACAATTTTTTCTTGAAGGGATTCGATGTCCTTGACGTTACAAGCGAGGCCGTGGAGTTCATGATGAAGACCGGCAAATCGAACGGGGAAATCGACGCGTATCTCTCATCGACCACAAAGAACTGCAGAAAAGATGCGCATGGGGCCTTCCTCAATGTCTACGGTTGGATAAACGGTGAATTCATAGACGGAGGGAAAATCATGCCTACGAACGGCTATGTCCCAAAGTCCAGGGAATGGTACATTTCGGCGGTGCGAGCGAACGGCTATCCTTCCATCATTTTTCCGTATGTGAATCCGCTTACCGGAAAGCTTGTGATAACGATTTCAAAAATGCTTTCGGATTATTCCAGCGTGATTTCGACGGACGTATCGATTTACGATTTCCAGTCTTTCATAAGCGACTTGTCCATGGAAGGGGAGGGCTACGGCTTCATAATCGACAAGAACTCGCTCGTAGTCGCCCACACGGACGAGAGTCTGATTGGAAGAAACGTGCTCAAATCTGAAAAATTCTCCATGGACATGCGGAATCTTGTCGGCCGGGTGATTCTTTCGGGTCAGCAGAGCCTGGACTTGGACGACCGGCGCTACTACGAGGTTTCGATGGACGGTCAGAAGTGCATGGCTTTTTCCATGAACGTGCTCCACGACTGGTACGTCGTCATGGTCATAGATTCCTCAAGTCTCTTCAGGCGCATCAAATTCAACATCGTCTTCAACATGATTGGGCTGTTGTTCACAATCTGCCTCATTGTCTATTACTGCACACAGTCGTTCCTCGTCAATATGAAGCTCGAGTCGAAAGTCGAGGCGCAGGTCGCCCAGATGAGCAAGATGCAGAACACGATAATCGAGGAACTTGCCACGCTGATTGAAAGCAGGGATGCGAACACGGGCGAGCACGTAAAGAACACGAGGGTCTATTCGCTTCTCATCGCCAAAAACATGTATGTGAAAAAGATAAATGAAGGGGAAGTGGACAAAACCTTCATCAGGTATCTCAGGTACGCCGCTCCGCTCCACGATGTCGGAAAAATCACGGTTCCGGATTCAATTCTCTGCAAGCCCGGCCGTTTGAGCGATTTTGAGTACGAGGTGATGAAAAATCACACGCGAATCGGCGGCGCCATCATCAGGAACATTTTCAAGGATTCCATAGACAAGGATGCCGTGCAGATGGCAGTGGATGTCGCCCAGTACCACCATGAACGCTGGGACGGAAAGGGCTATCCGATAGGAATGAGGGGCGAGGAGATTCCCCTTTCGGCGAGAATCCTGGCCGTTGCCGACTGCTTCGACGCGCTTGTGTCGCAGAGGTGCTACAAAAAGTCCGTCCCTGCCGCAGTCGCGTTCGAGATGATAAAGGCCGAGTCTGGAACTCACTTCGACCCCGCTGTTGTGGAGGTTTTCATGAGCGTGAAAAGCGATGTTCTGGCCCATCTCAAAAAGATAAAGAACGAAGCCGCTCTTGCCGAATTTGGTGAAGTTCCCCCGGAAGTAATGCGCGGTGCGCTTGGCGAGGTAATCTCGACCCAGAATCTCACTTGAAGCCGATTGGGCTTCCGCCTCCGTTTTTCTTCTCGTCCTGTATCTTGCAGAGTTCGTCTATGATGAACTTCGCGTCCACGTCCTCTTCGTCCATGAACCGAATCCGGCTTGAGAGAGCTCCGAAATCGCCCGGTGTCACGGAATTTCTGCCCGTTATCCTCTCCAGCATCTCGTCCGTGAATTCGTGGGCGGAAAAGTACTTCTTCAAGAGCTTTTTCGTTCCGTCTGCCGTCAGCGGCTTGAACTCCACGCAGATGTGGAATCTCCTCTGCATCGCCGGGTCCATTATGCTTTTGAGGTTCGTGGTGCAGATGAGGATGCCAGAGAATTCCTCCATTTGCGTGAGGAATTCGTTCACACGGGTCCGCTCCCACGAGCGGGAAGCCGCGCTCCTGTCGTCGAAGAAGGAGTCTGCCTCGTCGAAAAGCAGAATCTGGTCGTTCTGCTCAGCTTCCTCGAACGCGTTTTTTATGTTCTGCTCTGTCTGTCCCACGTACGGCCCGAAAATGTCCGAAACCCGCTTGAGGAGAATCTTCTTGCTCAGCCTCTGCGATATGTAGCGGGCGAATTCTGTCTTTCCGGTTCCGCTCAGTCCGTAGAAAAGCATCCGCACGCCGTTCTCCGACGACTTGTTCTTCTCGCTGAATCTCCTTGCGTTTTCGAGCATTTTCACTATCTTCTCCGCCGGAAAACTCGTGTTCAGAATCGTCTCGTCGTAGGCTGGCGACACGCTCATCCTGATTTTCGGCTTTCCGTAGAGGAGCATGGAATTTGCGTCGAGCACGTTCTTCACGTCTTCTATGATGTCCTCGTCGCTGCTTTTGTCGTCCGCCGCCTCTATCGCTTTCGCGATGTTCTCGACGGAGGAGCCTGTGACGTGGAATTTGCAGCAGAGGTCGAGGATTTCGTCGTGCAGAGCTTTCGGAAGCTTCCTTTCCATCTTCTGGAGCCTCGTGTCCGCGATTGTGCGGAGTGTCTTGTCTGGCATCTCGCTGAACCGTATCGAATAGTTGAACCGCCGCTTTGTGGACTCGTCGAGCTGCTCCGTGTGGTTCACAATCCAGACGACCCTGTTGTTCGCCGTCTCGAACAACTTGTTGACGGTTCCCTTCTTCGACGACGTGCCTGTTCCGCTGAAAATCGAGAGGAACATGTTCAGCTGCGTCTGGAGAATCGAATCCGCCTCGTCTATTATGATGAGGGAATTCTCCTTGTTTATCGAAAGCAGGCAGTTGAGGCGGCAGAGCACGTTCTCCCTTCTGTTGAGTTCGGAGTCGTTCTTGAAGACGTATGCGTTCAATCCGCATTCCTTCGCGATTGTGCGCGCGAACTCCGTTTTTCCTGAGCCGGGCGCGCCGTAGAGCAGAATGTTCACCTTCCTGCTGTTCTTCAGCAGCGTCTCCGTGATTCCGATTGAATTCTTCGGCACCGCGTAGCTTGAAATCGGGAAGGCGTCGTCGGTCTTCTCCTCCTTGAGGATTTCGGCGAAGAAAGCGTCCATGTTCCCGCTTTTTATGCAGTCGATTGTCTCGCTCGTTATCTCGCAGTCGTCTTCGATGAAGCCGAACGACTTGAGCTTCTGGTCCGACCTGAAGATGGTGTTGATTTCCATGGGGTCGATTTGGAGCGCACGTTCGCAGAAATCCATGATTTTGTCGTAGATTTCCCGGTTGAAGATCTCCTTCACTTCCGAAATCGTGTTGATGCGATAGAGCAGCATGAGGATTTTCGCTTCGTTTTTTGAAAGCTCCACCGCGTCTATTATGAACTGTATCAATGACACGTTGTCGAGGATTTTCTTCACTTTTTTCGGAAGATTATCGAAAGATTTTCCGTCGAGGAAGGTTTTCGATATTATCTGCGCGAAAGCCCCCTCTCCCTCTTCCGACAGAACGAGCCAGCGGTAGAAGTTGAGCGCATAGGATTTTTTCGTGGCGAGGTCCCGTGGAATTTCATCGTCCACGAACTTGTCTTCGTTGTATTCGTACTTGATTTTCGAGTCGCGGAATATTCGGATTCTGCCGCTGCGCTCCCGGAACTCGATTGCGACATCGTCCTCTTCTGTGTCGTCTTCGATGATTTCGTCTTTTTCGATGGGAGTGAGAAGCCCGTTCTGCTTCATCTCCTCGATTTTCTCGTTCATCACGGCTTCGAAATGGTCCTGCAGGTTCGCCTTTTTGACCAGCTTGAAGAACGTGTCTATGTAGTCGCTTGGCAGGTCGCTGTCCTCGTAGTCGATGAAGATTCCGTACATGTAATATGCCAGGGCGTAGCATTCGCTTACGGACAGCGATTGTATGGAATTGCGGGAAATCCTTGCCGAGCGTAGTCGTCTTCTCAATTTTATCCTCTTTGTGCTAATCATATTTCCTTTAGTCGATATCGTAAAATACAATTTTGAGCACCGTGTCCTCCTGGTCGAATTCGGCAGTGGCGTTCCAGTGCTCCGTATTTTTGAAGCCGTCTTCCCTTACTACAGTTTCTCCTGATTTTTCCAAATCGAATTTCAAAAACCTTCTGTCGACTTTTGAGTCTTCGTATGGAAGCGATAGGAGGGACTTCTTCGCGACATGGTTCTTGAAGATGCTCTCTCCTGAAGAAATCTGCCCGACGACGAAGCGGTTGATCCAAGTCTTGCTGAATTCCTCGGCCTGAACCGCGATGAAGACGCTTCCGTCCTCGTTAGTGCCGAAGAGCAGGTGCTTCTCCGAGTCGGACGAGGCCTTCACCATGGTGCAGTCGAATTCTTCGTCGTCTATCTTGAATTCAACTTGCAGGTTCTCTCCGGTCGGATCCGCCAAATTTTCAATCAGGGAATCGAACGTCCCGGATTCTCCGTTCAGCATCATCACCGTCATTTTCTCGCCGAAATCCCTGTCCTCGTACTTTCCGAGAGAGGCCGCGCTGAACCTCTCGTCCTGTACGGTGAAATCGAACGGAAGCTCCACTTGGGCAAGGATT
This sequence comes from uncultured Treponema sp., assembly GCA_946185925.1. GTDB lineage: Bacteria > Spirochaetota > Spirochaetia > Treponematales > Treponemataceae > Treponema_D. The sequence continues at coordinate 10,539 of CAMHLH010000024.1, read as the reverse complement.
TTCGTGTCCGTGTTCAAGGCTCCGTCCCTGATGTTCTCAAGGTCGAAGAAGGAAATCTGCTCGATTTTGAAGTTGCCGTTCATCGGGAAAAGCTCGATGAGCTCTTTGACGCTGTCTGTGATTGTAGAGGGAATTTGCCTTTCGTCAAAAGAAAATTGCTTTCCGTTCAAGGTTTCCACCACGGATTCTTCGATTGTTGAAGCAAGTTCGTATTTTACTGTCTGGACGGGTTTCTGGACTGTGCTTTTCTTTTCCTTTTTCGGCCGCGGCTTTTCGACTTCCTCTTCCGTGAACGCTCCCTCCACTGTCTTGAAGTCATCCAGCTCCTTCACTTCGATTTCTGGAATCTCAAGCGTTATGGAGGCGGATGCGCTCGGCTTCACGCCTGTGACCGATATGTTTTTCTCCACAGGTGAATTTCCCTTTTCGGCTTTCGACTCGAATATCTCTTCTTCTGTCGCTTTTGTCACGAGAATCGGCTTTTTTGAAGTAACGGTTGAAGGGACGAAGGCTGTTTCCGTCTCTTCCGGCTGCTTTGCCGTGGCTGCGGCTGGAATTTCTTTTTCTACTGGCACTTTCGCGAGCCGAACCTGCTTGTCGATTCCGTCTTCCTTTTCAAATTCCTTTCTGGCTTCGGAGACTGCGGCTGCCGGCAGCGTCTTTTTCGTCAGGTCGGCGTTGAAAATCCACAGGTCGCCCTTGCCCGTGTCCCTTGAAAATTCGGCCTTCCTCTGCTTCGCCTTCTGGAGGCTGTCGAACGTCTCCGCCAAAAGAATCCGGTAGTAAATCTTTTCCTTGACCACGGTAGGCTCTATCGTCGTTGAATACCCCTGCAGCGTCAGCTCCCTGACGTACTTGGAAGCGTTCTCGAATCTTGAAAAAGACGCTATGCAGATGTTGTATTTTTGCGCGAAGAGAAACGACGACACCAACAGTCCCATTGCAATCGCCGTAAACTTTTTTAAAAACATTTTCTTATCCTCCGTGTAGAAAAACTTTTTTTTTAATTTGTCGCCTCGTCTATGATAAATATCGGAGGATTCTTGAAAAACGCCTTCCATTCTATCATGGTTTTGGGCTGTGTTGTTGATTTTTTAACACGATTTAAATAAAAGTCGGGGAACGCCATGCCGCTCCATCGAAACAAAGAGCGTGAATTTTGATAAGATTTAGGCAAATCTTTTTTTTAGGAGAACAGTCAAATGGACATTCGCTATTCGACAGGAAAAATCCCGTTCCGCACGATGACTACGGACGAGTTGAGGGACGAGTTCCTCATCAAGAACATTTTCATAAAGAACGACGTTTCTGCGGTCTACAGCCACATCGACAGAATCGTGACATTGGGGGCCATGCCGGTCGACCAGAAGGTGAAGCTCGACAAGAACATCGACGCGATGAAGGATTTCGGTGTCGACTATTTCCTCCAGAGGCGCGAGCTTGGAATGATAAACATCGGAGGCGACGGAGTGGTCGTGGCTGACGGCGTGACGTACGAGGTGAAGCACTACGACGCGCTCTATCTCGGTGCCGGAACGAAGGAAGTCACGCTTGAGTCCAAGGATTCGTCGAAGCCAGCCAAGTTCTACATGAACTCGACACCAGCCCACTGCACTTATCCGTCGAGAATCATCACATACGAGCAGGCGAACCATGTCCACATGGGAACGAAAGAGGAAATCAACGACCGCACGATAAACCAGTACATCCATCCGGACATCCTTGAGACTTGCCAGCTCTCAATGGGAATGACCCACTTGGAGACAGGTTCCGCATGGAACACGATGCCGGCCCACACGCACGAGAGGCGCATGGAGGTCTACTTCTACTTCGACTTCCCGGAGGACGACGTGGTGTTCCACATCATGGGCGAGCCGCAGGAGACTCGCCACCTCATCATGCACAACGAGGAGGCCGTAATCAACCCGTCTTGGTCAATCCACTCAGGATTCGGAACGAGAAACTACACGTTCATCTGGAGCATGGGCGGAGAGAACCGCACATACACAGACCAGGACTGGATTGAGAAGAAGGATTTGCGCTAGTCTTCAGGCTTTTTTTCGGGCGGTTTCAACCGCCGCAGCGGCCCGCGGTTCCCTTCCATGCGTGGACAGGGCGATTCGCGGGTCGTTTTTTTTTCTGTAGGCAAAACTTTGCTTTCGCGGTTCTATTTCACTATTATGTGCACCCGCTCCCTGCTCGTGCGCTCGGAGAGCTCGAACGTGCAGCTCGAGCCTGAGACTTCCACCTGCCTGACGACGAAGCCGTAGGGGCCTACGTCCGCTCCGAGCGACTTGTCTACCGGGCTTACAATCGGGGTGTTCGTTATGGGGTTGAGCGTGTAGTTCTTCTCGTTCACGTCCGCCGTTCCTGTCAGCCGTATGTTGAAGTTCCGGGAATTCACGCAGTCGTCCACGTATTCGTTGAAGAGAGTGTCGAAGTCGTACTTTTTGGGCGAGAATGTGTTCACCGCCGCCACAATCGAGTCCTCGTCGACCTTGTTGTTCGTCATCATCAGGTGCACAAGGTTCACCCCTCCGAAATTCCTCACGAGCCAGCCCCCGAACGAATATGAAGTTCCGTATGCGTACGTCGTCGAAAAGTCCGTCAGTCCGCTCTTGTAGTAGTTTTTGTGGAAGCTGCCCATGCGCATGACGGAGGGCGCCTTGATTCCCGTGTTCAGCCTTGTGGCGAAGATGTCCTCCGCGAGCATGCTGAGCATTTCGTTGTACCACGCCGAGGGCTTGAGTCCCGCCATGTTCTTCACGCTGAAGTGAATCATGTGCTGGAATTCGTGCAGCAGGGTGCTGGTTGCGAGCGTCTTTTCCTGAAATGTCCCCGACGCGTATCTGTAGTTTATGTAGAAGTATTTTCCTCCGTTGGAGTATCTGGTGCTGGAATTTTCGCTGTAGAGTTTTCCTGTTGTGGATGACAGTTCTTCTTCGGTTTCGTAGTAGTCTTTGGAGTGGAAGTAGCCGATTGTCGTCGGCTTTGACATGGAGTAGACGATGATGTTCACTTTCGTTCCCGTGTCAGTGTGTTTTTTCATGTCGTCCAGCTTGAAGCCGGAATTGTAGATGTAGATTTTGTCGCTTTCCTTTCCGAATATTGAGCGCATCTCCAAGTAGTATTCGTCGAACGAGTCGGCCATGTTCTTGCAGGAAACGCTGTCCAGAATCTTGTCGTCCACTATGCTCCAGATGTAGCAGTATTTTCCTTCGTATTCCACCTTCGCTTTTTTCTTCGTGAACTTCGTGAGGGCCTCGTTTGCGTCCACGAAGATGGATTTTTGGCTTCCGATGTGCGGTGCCGCCCCTATGCTGCTCCTTCCGCTCGCGGCTCTTCCCGACTCCTTCACGCCCACGCTGTTCACGGTCACCGGAACTTGGACGACGGCCGAGAATCCGTTGTAGTCCTCAAGCTCCGTCTCCGTGTCGCTGATGTCCGCCTGCTTCTTCACGGCGGCCCTGCCTGTAGCCGCGAGACTCGCGATTGTCATTGCCCGCGCCGTGTTTATCGTCTTCTTCGTGTTGTTCTGGCTTATCACATAGACGGATTTTCCCTTGACGTTGTTCAGCGTGACGGAACCGACCCCGTCTCCTATGGAAAGCATCTCCTTCGCCTTCGATATGGTGAAGGTCTCGTTCTTGGTGTTCGGAATCAAATCGTCGATGCTTCCGCTGGAGTCTTGAGAGCCCTCTGAGTCTGCGTTTCCGCTTTCGTCTTCGTCGTTCTCATCGTATTTGTATGTCATCTCCACGTCGTCGGCTTCCATTATGTCCGTCGCGCAGCCTGCAAGGCAAAGTGCCGATGCCATGAAAAAAATTGAAACTCGTCTCATGTTCCGAATTCTAAGTTGATTTGCCCAACTGTCAAGGAATTTTTTGGAACAACAAATTTATTTGATTTAGCCGATTTTAGGTCTTAAAATTGATAGTACAACTTCCATCGATTTTTCTATCGAAATCCAACATCAACGAGGAGTTTTCAATGTCAGATACATTTGATTTTACAATCGACCAGCTTGGTGAGTGCAAAGTTCCGTCTCCAATCGAACTTTCAAAGAAGCATGGAGATTTCAGGGCGAACTACGTCAAGGATTCTTCTTTTGTCAGGAACAGGGTCAATGTTTTCGAGGACAACTACAGGGACAACGATTTGTCTTCGGCGAATCTTCTGCAGAAGGCGGGCCCCAGGGAATTCATCTATTTCAATCCAGCTCACGTCACCGCCGGAATCTGCACTTGCGGAGGTCTCTGCCCTGGCTTGAACGATGTAATCCGCGCCATTGTACGCTGCTTGTACAACAGGTACGGCGTCAAGCGGATAAAGGGCTTCAGGTTCGGATTCAAGGGATTTTTTGCGGACAGCGGATTCGACACTGTAGACTTGACTCCGGACATTGTCGATGACATCCACAAGATTGGAGGTTCCTTCCTCGGAACTTCGCGCGGCGGCGGAAACAGGGTCTCCGACATCGTCGACTGCATCGAGTCGCTCAGCATAAACATGCTCTTCATAATCGGCGGCGACGGAACTCAGAGGGGAGCCTTGGACGTCGCGAACGAGGTGGAGAGGCGAGGCTTGAAGGTCGCGGTCGTGGGAATCCCGAAGACCGTTGACAACGACCTCGTGCTCATCGACCGCTCGTTCGGTTTCGAGACGGCCGTGCAGAGGGCGAAGGAGGCTGTCGCCGCAATACACATGGAGGCGCACTCGCAGGTGAACGGAATCGGCCTCGTGAAGCTCATGGGACGCGAGTCCGGCTTCATCGCCACCGCCACGGCTTTGGCGAGCCACGAGACGAATTTCTGCTTGATTCCGGAGGTTCCTTTCGACTTGGACGGCCCGAACGGCTTCCTCTCCCATCTTGAGGCGAGAATCAACAGGAGCCACCACGCCGTCGTAATAGTCGCCGAGGGCGCGGGCCAGGAGCTTTTGCAGGCGACCAACGAGAAGGACGCTTCCGGCAACAAGAAGCTTTCGGACATCGGAATCTACTTGAAGGACAAAATAAACGAGTACTTCGACAAGAAGGGAATCCACACTAACTTGAAGTATGTGGACCCGAGCTACCAGGTGCGCGCCTCCGTGACCACTGCGAACGATTCAATCTACTGCGAGCGTCTCGGAAACAATGCCGTCCACGCGGCTATGGCTGGAAAGACCAAGTGCGTAGTCGGCCTCGTCCACGACAAGTTCGTCTACATTCCGATAACCGAGGTCACAAGGAAGAGGAACATCGTCGACCCTGAGGGAGCTTTGTGGAGGGATGCCCTCGACGCAACCGGCCAGCCGATTTTGATGGTAAACAACCTTTCGACTCTCCATGAGAGGATTCAGGCGAACAAGTAAAAAGAAAGCCGAAACATGAAAGACTCCGGCTAGTCTGAAATGCACCAGTGAAGTTGGGTAAATGAGCTTCAGTGGTGCATTTTTTTATTTCCGCCTGACTATGAATTCCGCGCCAGCCTTCTTTGCGGTTTCGTTCTTCTTCTTTGATTTCTCGTACATCCTCTCCTGCGCCGAAACCCAGTCGCCCTCGCGTTCCCTGTATCTTATCCAGCTTCCGTCGCTGTTCAGGATGCTTGAGTGCGTGTTGTCGTCGAAGTACGACATCAGGTTCGATTTGAGCTCGTTGAAGCATGCCTTGTCCGTGATGGGGAAGAGGAGTTCCACGCGCCTGTCGAGGTTCCTCGGCATCCAGTCCGCGCTGCTCAGGTAGATTTCCTCGTTGCCGGAATTCTTGAAATAGATGATTCTTGAGTGTTCAAGGTACCGCCCTACAATCGAGACGACCTTTATGTTTTCGCTCTGTCCGTCCACGTTCGGAACGAGCTGGCAGATTCCCCGCACGTTCAGCATGACCTTCACGCCTTTCCTGCTCGCTTCGTAGAGGGCCTCGATAATCTCTTCGTGGCCGAGCGCGTTCATCTTGGCGACTATCATGCCGGGGTTTTCCGGTGTCGAGTTCTCGGCTTCCCTTTTTATGAGCGACAAAAGCTTGCTCTTGAGGTTTATCGGAGCTATCGCGATTTTGGACATCGTTTGAATCGCCGAATATCCCGAAATCATGTTGAAGAAGAGGGTAACGTCGTTCGCTATGTCCGGGTTCGCGGTCAGAAGCGCAACGTCCGAATAGATTTTCGCCGTCTTGGAGTTGTAGTTCCCGGTGCTCAGGTGGACGTACCGCCGTATTCCGTCTGTCTCCCTCCTCACAATCATCATCGCCTTTCCGTGGACTTTGAGGTTGACGATTCCGTAGATGACGATTGCTCCGGCCTTCTCAAGCTGGCTCGCCCACGAGATGTTCCTCTGCTCGTCGAACCTCGCCTTCAGCTCAACGAAGACCGTCACCTGCTTTCCGTTCCTCGCCGCCCGTATGAGCGACTTGACGATTTCAGAGTTCTTCTCCGTCCTGTAGAGCGTCATCTTGATGGCGAGAGTCTTTCCGTCCTCGCTCGCGTCGCTCAAGAGCTTCAGCACCGGGTCGAACGATTCGTATGGAAGGTTCAGCAGCCTGTCCCCCTCCTTTATGTTCTCCCATATCGATTTCTCCGATTTCTTGAGCGGATTGAAATTCTTCCACGGCGGAAAGAAGAGCTTCTTCGCTGAATTCATCGATGATGTGGAGTAGGCGAAAGTGGAATTGTCGCAGAGGGATGTCAGGCATTCCGGCCGCAGAATCTTCGCCCCCTTGTCGGTTTCGTACACGTCCTCGTCCGAAAGCTGCAGGTTCGACTTCAGGTATTCCCTGAGCTTGCCGCCGCCGGTGACCATCAGGCGCACCGCGAACGAGCTCTGCCTGGACGCGATGACTTCCTCCATCGCCCCCACGAAGTCTCCAGATTCCTCGTCCACGTTGGAGTCCGCGTCCCTGTCTATGGAGAAGAGGATTGAGCCTTCCACCGAGAATCCCGGAAAGAGCTTGGTTCCGAATTCCATGATTATGTCGTCCAGAAGGGTGAACGTCCTTTCAGTCGATTTTGCCTCGTTCGGAATCCACACAATCCTGTCGATTATTTTTGGAATCTGCACGAATGCCGTGCATTTTTTTCCGCTGGTGGAGACCGTGGCGTGTATGCCCGAAATCATCGAAAGCTCGAACGCCGCGAAAATTTCCTTGCCCGGAATGTGGGGAAACGCGCTGTCCGTCCTGAGCGGTGTGAGCAGGGGAAAAATCTCCCTCTGGAAAAGGTTCTGGGTGAACGCCTTCTGCGCTTCCGAAAAATTCTCGGCCTTCACATACTTGATTCCGTTTTCTGCAAGTTCGTCGAGAGCGTTCTGCAGTTCCACTGCCTGCGTCTCCAGAATTTCGTGGCTCCTTCCGCTTATCCTCTTTAGAATCTCGCTGTATTTCTCCCCAGAGATGTCGATGTCGTCGGAAACCGCAATCTGCCTCTTTATCGAAGCGACCCTCACCTGGAAAAATTCGTCGAAATTCGTTCCCACAATCGAAAGGAATTTGATTCTCTCCAAAAGGGGATTGTCCTTCCTGATTCCCTCGTTCAATATCCTCGCGTTGAATTCGACCCATGAAAGGTCCCTGTTGAAATACTTCATAATTCTCTTCCCCTTTTTTTTGTCAGTTGAGCAGAACCTTGTAGCCGAAGACGCTTTCGAACAAGTCCGATTTCTCGGCTATCGCTATCTTTTCGAGGACGTTGTTGTGCGTTCCGTCCGTTATTATCGTCATCGTGTCCTTCGTGAAGGAGAGCTTGAACTCCTCTATGCGCTGCGTGTGCGCCCTGTCTAGCGAGTCCGCGATTTTCAGGATTGCCGTGAGCTTGAGAATCGCCAGCCGCATGGTCCTTGAGAGCGAGGTGAAGTGCTTGTCGTCCTTCATCGATTTTCCGCCCTTGTGGTAGAGGGATATTTCCGCCACGATTTCGATGTCCTCTTTGTTCAGCCCGAAAATCTCCGAGTGCTCGATTATGTACTTCGAGTGCTCGTTGTGGTCGCTCGCCCGGATGAAAGTCCCGATGTCGTGCAGGAGCGCGGCTATCTCCAGAAGCGTCCTGGAGTCGTTTCCTGAATTTTCGAATTCGCCTTCAAGCCCCAGCTCGTCCTTCAACGAGTCGAATAGTTTCAGGCTCATCTTCCGCACATAGTCGGCGTGCTTCTCGTCGCCGTGGTATTTCTTGAGCAGATTCCTCGCGCTCGCCAGTATCTGCGGGTGGAATTCCTTCCTGACGTTCTTGATGTCCTGTCTTGAGATGAAGATGCCTTCCCTGAGCGAGGTCTCAGGCACCAGAATGGATTTCGCGCTCGTGAGACGCAGAAAGAGCTGGAATACGAGGAGGTTCATGTGCAGCGACTCCGCCTCGTTGTACGAGATTTTGAACCTCGCCGTGATTTCCTCCGCCGAGTAGTCCTGGATTTCGTCCACGAACGAGTCGAACGCGTCGCGCCCGATTTCCCAAAGGAACGCCGATATCGGCTTTCCCGCGAAGAGGGCGGCCAGCTTCATGTCGTTCCCAAGCGCGAGGAACTGGCTGACTTTCTCAAGGTAGAGCTCGTTGTCGAGGGAGCCTTTCGTGTTGTTGATGTATTCGGTGACGTACCTTTTCGCGTCCATCATGGAGCCCATGTTCCTTATCTGCTGCTCGATGATTACCGTTCCGAGCCTCATGCTGTGCGCTCCGACTATCTTCCCGTCCTCCAAAAGCATTATCTCCGTGGAGCCGCCTCCGACTTCAAGGATTATGGAATTGTCCCTGGCGATGCCGCCCTTGATTTTTTCGGTCTCGCCCTTCAGGCATTCGCTCACCGCGAGGAACATGAGCCTGTTCTCTTCGATTCCGTCTATGACCTTCACTCGGAAGCCGGTCTTCACAGTAATCCTGTCTAATACCGAATCCCTGTTCGCGGCCTCCCTGAACGCGCTCGTGGCCACGACCGCCGTCTCTTCAACGGAAATCTGCCATGCCGAAAGCTGCTCCTTGTAGAGGTTCAGAATCGAGAGGCACTGCAGAAGCGTCGTCCTCGATATGGAGCCTGATGTGAAGACGTCCCTTCCGAGCGAGACCGGCTTTTCAGAGCGGTCGAGGATGTTCCTCTTTCCGTTGCCGATTTCCTCCGCCACGAGCAGCCTTATTCCTGTTGAACCGATTTCTATAGCAGCCTCAAGTTTCATTGGACGACCTCCGAATCATTTTGGACAGAATCCGCATAAAAGAAAAACTACCACAGAGGTTCAATGTGGTAGCGGACAAGGAGAAATATGATATGAAAAAGGCGTCCAAAAACTGCCAACGGCAGCTTCTGAAACCTCAACGCCGTGTTTGCTTTTTTAAAGCTTGTCGATGAGCATCGAGCATTTGCCGGATGGAATAGGAAGCGTCTTCTTCTTCTGGTCGATGATGTTTATCGTGAAGTAGTAGAGCTTCTCGCTTTCCATCTGCACTTCCCAGCCTCTCGGACTCTTGTTGCTCAGAATCGTTATGAGGTTCCGCTTGAGAGAGAGCTTTTCGATGCCCATTATCTCAAGGTTCGGGATTATCCAGTCCACAGTCTTTCTCGGAAGGCTTATCTCAAGCCCGATGACGTTCTCTATCATCAACGCGATTGTGGAAAGTCCAATCGTTATGATGTGGTGCTTTTTCGGATAGTTCGGGTCGAGTTCCCCGTTCGGAAGCTTGCCCTTCGCCACGCCCTCCCTGCACGGAAGGTAGGACTCGTAGAGGTCGCCCTTGCTTCCGTCGGCTGGCGAGAGCGCTTCGAGTATGAAGTAGAGGTGCCTGATGGCGCATTCCCTCGCGAGCGAGTATCTCTGGTACTTCTCAAGCCCCTTTATGACCATGAAGTTGAATTTCGGGAAGACTCCGCCCTTGAAGCCGTCGCCGTCCTCGCTGAAAGCCGGGTGGTCCCTGCTCAATGTCGGGAACGGATGGTCCGTTCCGAAAGTGTCCGGGTTCGACAGGTGCGCGATGAGGGCGTCCGCCTTGTCCACGGCAGGAATCTCAGCCAGAAGCGGCCAGAAGCCCGCGATTGTCTTTGCCGAAAGCTTCTTCTCGTCCTTGTCGAGGTCGTAGTAGAATCCGGTCTCGCCGTCCCACATGAGGTTGTTGATTCTCGTCTTGAGGCTGAAGTAGTTCTTCTTGAACTGGAAGCTCAGTTCCTTGTCGTTCAGTATGTCTCCGAGCGAGCTCATGTTGAGCGAATTTATCGCCATCGCTGTGTTGAAGTCTATCGGATAGTAGCATCCGTCCCTCGGCGAGTTGTACATCGTCGACGACTGGAACGGGGCCGCGTAGAGCCCGTTCGGCTGCTTGAACGTCTCGTCTATCCATGTCATGTATTTCTGGAGGACGGGCATGATTTCCTTCACGCGCCGCTTGTTCGCCGATTTGTGGTAGAGGTTGAATTCAGCCCATGCGAAGAGCGGAATGCCGATTCCTTCCGGGTTCGATTCGTCGAGGACGGCCTTGCCGGTTTTCAAATCGTATTTCCAGCGGATTGAGCCGTTCTCTTCCTGTTTTGAGTAGAAATAGTCGAGGTTCTGGCTTGCTTCGTAGTTCTTGTTTGAGTAAACCAGGA
>CAMHLH010000023.1 GCA_946185925.1 uncultured Treponema sp. | reverse complement strand
GAATCATAAGACATATTCGTACCTCCAAGAACATCTTACCCGCATTGAACTACAAAATCCATGTTTTATGTGGAATTTACATCCGCTCTGCATTGTTTTTGAAAATTGTAAAAAAGTATAAAGAGTTATAAAGTGAAAGAAAAAGTATAAAGAGTTATAAAGAGGAAAAACGGGAAGATGCAAAATCCATTTACCACGACGTTCAGCAAGGCGCCGGAAAACACATACATCGCAACGGAAAAGACAGCTGAGATTCTGGAGAATTTCAGCTACGAAAGCCCTTCAGAATCGGTCTATAAAATCACGGGTGTCAGAGGCTCTGGAAAAACCGTCATACTCGCGAAAGTCGAGGAAGAACTGAGAAAGGAAGAAAACGCAAAAAAAGGCTGGCTCGTTTTCGACCTGAATCCCACGCGCGACATGCTCACACAGTTTTCAGCGATGCTTGAAAAAGCAGGGTTCGGAAAAGACAAAAAGAAGGGACAGAGCATAAACATTTCGGCAAGCGTTCTTGGAACTGGAGGCGGAATCGGTTTTTCATCCGAAAAGGAAAATCCGTTTTTCGATATCGGAGTGGAAATCGAAGAGATGCTCAAGGACGTGAAAGATTCAAACAAAAAGATACTCATCGGAATCGACGAAGTTTCAAAGACGGCCGAAATGGTGACATTCACATCCGAATACGGAAAATGGCTCAGGGCGAACTACCCTGTCTATCTCGTCTGCACAGGCCTCTATGAAAACATCATGGAAGTGAGCAACGTGAAGAACCTCACTTTTTTCAGGCGGGCGACGACGATAAAAACAGAGGCACTGAACATCATCCGAATGTCCGAGATGTACCGTAGACAACTGAACGTGCAATTGAACGAAGCCCTCTTGATGGCAAAAATCACGAAAGGCTACGCCTACGCTTTTCAGGAACTGGGCGTCCTCTATTTCAAAAAAAAGGAATCCGACACATTGGAATCAATCATTCCCGAACTCAAATCGGAGCTTTTCGCCTATTCCTACGAAAAAATCTGGGAGGAACTGACAGACACGGACCGTTTTCTTGTACGGCTCATAACAGAAAAAAACGAATACAAGCGCGAGGAAATTTTGCCGCTCATGGGCGAAAAGGCGGGAAACTACTCGATGTACCGGGACAGGCTACTAAAGAGGGGAATAATCGAGAGCCGGCAGGCGTACATCTCACTCGCCCTCCCCTTTTTTGGCGATTATGTGAAGGAATACTGCAGCTGAAAAAGAAGCAAAAAAACAGCCCAGACTCCATGGCGGAATTTCTGGGCTGTTTGCACAAAGTTTTTTGATTGAAGACTACTGCTTGACGAATGTCAACTTCACTGTCCCATCTTCTTGCTCTTCTTCAGAGGAAAGTGTCTTGCCGTCGCTGGAATATGAAAAGACTCCCGATTTCGGACCATCATCAGACGACTCCACCGGCACCAGCGTGACAGTTTTTTTCTCGCTGTCCACTGTGTAGGTGTACGACATGGTAGTTCTCTCGTATGTTATGGTGCCATCGACATCGTGTCTATCAAGGCCGGTTATTGTCGCATTCGTCGCATCCTTGAACACCAGCACACTCGACATCATGCCGTCATCGCTTTCAGTCTCGCTAAGGTGGAACATTTCCATGTACGAGGCTTTTTCTTCGGCCGTCGGTTCTTCACCATCTTTAGTGAGGGAGAGCGTTTGGTAGGTGATTGTGCCGTCGCTCTCCGTCTTCGGATTCGTGTAGGAAGCGACATAGACACTTTTTACAGAGTCGATAGTAAATTCAGCGGTCAGCGTCTTTGAAGTTGGAGTGATAGACTCTTTAACCGAGCTTTTATTGCCCGTCTCCTCATCAATTTCTTCAGTTCCAACAAGTTCAAACAATGAATACTTGTAAGAGCTTCCAGAGAACGAAATTGAGCCGCCACCGTCGCCAGAGTTTTCAGAATCGTCGTCGTCTTTTTCCGCTTCCTCCTCCGTGGCGGTGGGTGAGCCGCCGTCGCCAGAGTTTTCCGAACCGTCGTCGTCTCCACAAGACGTGAAGAACGCCGTCGTGGCAATGAGAGCCGTGGCGGAAAGTGCCGCCAAAAGTTTTTTTGAAAGTTTCATAGTGGTTCCTCCTTGAAATTTTCTACGGCTGAAAACACCAGACCTGTTCGACAACTTCGTCATCGCATTCCAGAACTGGTTTTATGATAATTTCAACCAAAAACCACTATATAAAAAAAAAAGTAGTCGGGCAACAAAAAACTCAACTTTCGGCATCATATATGCAAAAAAAATCGGAACCGCCCGCGAATTTTTGTGGAACGGCTCCGATTGCAAAAATCCAAATACGGCTATTTCAAATTCTCCGCCAGAATCGCGTAGCAGGGGGCCGAGTGCGAGTACGCGAAGCCCGTGATTTTCTGCGACATCGTGAAGAGCGCGTTCTTGTGGAGGAGAGAATAGCCTCCGCACATCGTCGTGACGAATTTCGCCGCGGCCGTCGTGTCCGAAGAGGCGAGGCAGATGCTCATGACAAGCGTGTTCAGGAAGAACTGAGGGCGGAAGGTTGCGGAAAGCGTGTATTTTCCGTCATTCTCCACAACAGAAAATGTGCTGTACGGGTCGTATGCAGCGATTCCGAAACCATAGCCATTCAGGTAGGAAAGCATTGCGTTCGCCTCATCTTCCGTGTCGAAAGTCAGGTTGAACGTGTTGTACGAGGCGGCTGAAGCGTCTTCAAGTTTGTACAAGTCAGCGCGGTCGGACGCTACGTTGTCAAGATAGCTCGTGTCCTCTCCGTTCGCGCTCACATAATCCGACGCGAGAGGGAGAATCTTTTTCCATTCAGAAAGATAGGTGGAACTGATGCTCGCCGCCTTGTCCGTTCCGTAGCGGGTGAAGCCCCAGTTTTTGAGAGGAAGCTCCGTCACCAAATCGTCCGTGTTCACGATGTTGAAGATTGTCTTGTACTCGGAGGCGTTCGACGCTGTGGTCGTCCTCGGAGTCGCAAATCCGTAAGCGAAAGAAGTCCAGCCGCTGTCGTCCTCGTACACTTTTCCGAGGATGTTCGCGATTGCCGCGCCGCGCGAGTGTCCTGTCAGGAGAACGATTTTCTCCGAACCTGAAACTTCATGATTTGCAGCATACGCTTCGAATTTTTCTTTCAAGCGGAGGGAAGCGAGGGCGAAACCTTTGTGTTCGGTCGCAAATGAACTGGCGAGAGTCGTGTAGTTTGAAATAGATTCTACCTGAACAGAAGCCTGGTCGGTGTTCCCAGCAGCAACCGCGGCCGCCACCGAGTGAGTCGCAGAGAGTGTGGCGTACGTTTTTGTAGTCGCGGCATCGGAAAAGTCGCCCACGTCGAAGTTGCTGAACCACTGGTCCATGCCGGAAGAGCCTTGCACGGCAACGGTGAAAATCTGGTATTTTTTGTCGCCCGAATCCACGTTTTTGTGGGCGAAGACCGCATTTGTGAGGTCGCGTGTGTCCGCCAGGTAATCGGAAGCGGAAAGCTCAACGTATTCAGCGTCCTCGAAGCCGAAGTTCGAGTAGAGAGCCGTGTTGTCGTAGGAGCTTGAAGGATTCTTCGAACTTGTCTTTAGTGAAACCTTCGCAGTGTCGTAGCAGTCGAACGCGAGGGCGAAGGCGAAACGGGCGAGAGCCGGAGAGTACGCGCTGTTGTCCGCGCCAACGAGCAGGGAGTTGTCATAGGCGAACGAGGTGTCGAAGCTCAGGACGTTCGAGCCGAGCGTGAAATTGACGACCGCGTTGTTCGATTCGTAGTCGTAGTCCGCCCCATCGTCGTTGGAGCATGAGAAAAACGCGAACGCAAACGAGAGCGCAAGGGCGGAAAGAGCCGATTTTTTCATTTTGCCAGTCAATTTGAGAAACATACAGAAATTCTCCTTAAAAAAGAATCAAAAGCTAGAGCGACGGAAAGTGGTAGGTGACACCGATGCTGAGGTTCGTCACGTCCTTGCTGAGAGTGGTCTTGTTTCCGCTCAGGTAGTAGTCCGTGTCGAAATAGGTCGCGAAAAGCCCGGAAAGCGTGACAGTGAGGTTCTCGACCGGATAGAACTCGACGCCCGTTCCCACGCAGAAGCTGTCGAGGACCGGGTTGAACGAACTGTTCGAGCTGTCGTTCGTCCCCTGGTTTCCGTACTGGAACCCAAGGCTCGCAGAAACCCACTTGCAGAATTTGTAGTCGGCACCGAGAGCGACTTCCCACGAGTTGTCGTAGTCCGTCTCGCCAAGAATGGAATTCTGGTCGGCGAAGTAGTTGAAGTAGTAGTTGAAGCTCGCGCTCAGATACAAAGGCTCCAAAACCTGCCAGCCCGCGCCCAAGTTCAACGCGGCGGGCAAATCCGTGTGGAACGTCTTTCCGTTGTAGATTCCGAAGTCGTCGGCAAGTTCCCCCTTCACGTCCTTCACCTTGTATTTCACGGAGGACTTGGCCTGGTACTGCACCGCCAAATCGACAGTCTCAATCGGCCTGTAGTGCAGCCCGAAAACACCGCTCACAGTCCAACCGTTCGCCTTGTAGGAAATCTCGTCCCCGCCGTTTCCAAGCTCGTTGAAGTAGCCGCTGTAAATCGACATAATCTGCTTTCCGTGAACATAGCGGAGTCCAGCGGCGAAGGAAAGGTTATCGAGGATTGAATAGGCGAGTCCGAGCTGGCCGCCGTATGTTATCGAAGTCACGTCGAGAGAGTGTCCGCCTTCCCGCGCCGTCTTCATGAGATAGGCCGCGGCAGTGCTGGCAGTTTCCGCTGCGCTCTGGTAAGCGTTTCTTGTTTCATCGTCTGTCGCTTTAGATGCCGCCGCGTATGCTGCTGCCGATTTTTCCATGTAGTCGGAAGCTGCGCCAGCGAAAAGAAGAGAAGTCGCGCTAGTTCCCTCGGAAAAGCTCAGCGAGCCGCCGCCAGCGTACACACCGAAATTCCCGAACACGGCGAACTTGTCGTGCTTGTAGACGAAATCGAAGTCCGGGTATAGCCAGACTGTCGTCTCGTCGTTCGAATAATAATCTGAAAGCCCGTTCGAAGCGTATTTGTCGCCCGTATCAAGCTCGTTTCCATATTCCTTGAAGACGAACTGGTTTCCCGCCTCCACAAAAAGCCCGTCTTCCATGAACGCGGTGCCGGCGATGTTGTAGTACGAAGCCTCTGGACGCTTCGCCTCTGAGTTCCGGCTTGGATTCCTCAAGTAGCCGGTGCTCATGTTCGTCTTGTTCTCGACTCCGCTCGCGAAAACCGCGCCCGCCGAGAGGAACGCCACAGCCGCCATTGAAATGATTCTTGACGATTTTTTCATTCTCTTTCTGTCTCCATAAAATTTCAGAATGACATTTTGACCTTTTTTGTCATTTTGGCAAATAGATTTTTCGATTTTTTTTGGAGATTTTGGAGATTTTAAGAAATTCTATGAGATTGAGGTCGTGCCGTCCGAACATTCAATGGTCTTTGTGTCGATGCAGTGGAAGGCCCGCAGCCCCTTGGAGACGCCCTTCCATTCCTCCATCGTACCCGCGAAAGAGACAGTCGAAAGCTTGCTGCAATGAGCGAAAGCCAACTCCCCGACGACACGGACGCTTTTCGGCAAAGAGACCTTCACGAGATGCATGGTTCCGAACGCCCAAGGGGCTATGCGCTCGACCCCCTCGGCGAACTCTATTTCACGAACCTGAGTTTTTTTTCTGCATATGGCAAAATCGAGGCAGCCTTTATCAATACTTTTTTTTCCACCGAACACATGGACGAAAGCTCCGTGTCCAGAAGCAGGTGTCGAGTATGTCGTTTCTTGAAGGAACAAGCGGGCGGAAGATGCGATGTCGGAGAAAGAGGGGCTTCCAATCCGCAAAAGCTCCTGCACAAAAGGCAAGCACCCGCCCAAAGACGCCAATCCCTTTCTTGGATCGATTTTCACGAGCAGCCACCCGCCGTCCGCCCTAAATTCAAGGTACCAGGAAGGTGATTTGAAAAAGAAGCCTACGGAAAGTCCGCTTTCCGAAAGCATATCGGAACCCCTCTTCGCAATATTGAACGCCCTCACGAACGCCCAATATTCTGAACCGAAGCGCGGAGTCCGCAAAAGGTTCCTGCCAGCGGCCGAAAAACGCCTGTCCCTGTCCCAAAACGACATGAGCGAATCCAATCCATTCACGGCCGATTTGAGGGCGCGCCTCATGCCCTTCTCATCGCCCGGAACTGCTTTTGAAAGCGCATCCTTGAGCGAAAGAAGCTCCTGAAGGCACCCGGTGACGTTCGTCGGGACAATGACATGGAACTCACCGAGGGCAGCGAAATCGACGCAGAAAACAACAGAATCGACACCCGCGATTTCCTCGACCGAGCAAGGAAGAAGAAGCTCATCAGAGATGCTCTTCAAGACAGCGTTCCTTGACGCCTTCTTTATCTGCTTTTTCTTCTCGCTCTTCGCCGCCTCGATATCGGCTGAATCATCATTTTGTGACATTGAACTTGAAGAAGATGCAGTCTCCGTCCTGGACGACATATTCCTTGCCTTCCTGGCGGTATTTTCCGTGGGCCTTGATTTCAGCCTCGGAACCAAATTTCCTCAAATCGTCGACAGAATAGACTTCCGCCTTGATGAAGCCCTTCTCGAAATCCGTGTGGATGACGCCGGCTGCCTGTGGAGCCAGGTCTCCGTTGTGGATTGTCCACGCGCGGCACTCGTCCGGTCCGCCAGTGAAGAAAGTGCGGAGCCCCATCAGGTGATAGGCGGCGCGGGCAAGGACCGTGAGACCGGACTCTTTCAAGCCCACGCTGTCCATGAAGTCCTTGCGGTCGTTCTCGTCTGTGATGTCCGCGAGGTCGGATTCGAATTTTCCGCAAATCACGATGACTTCGCTCTTCTCTTCGGCGGCGAGCTTCTTCACCGTCTCGACATACTTGTTCGTACCCTCGGCAATCGTATCCTCGTCGATGTTGCAGACGAAAAGCTGCGGCTTCACGGTCAAAAGATGCAGGTCGTAGATGCCGGCCTTCTCCTCGTCGGTAAGGTCTGCGACACGGGCGCACTTTCCGTCCTGAAGGAGCGGCATTATTTTCGCGATTGCGCTCTTGTAGCCCGCGTACTTCTTCTCGGCTTCCTTTCCAAGCGCGCGCACTTCCTTCACGATTTTCTCCTCGCGCTTCGTTATCGTGTCGATATCCGCCTGGCAAAGCTCGTAGTTTATCGTGAGGATGTCGCTTTCAGGGTCGATTGGAGCGTCCGTCTTCGCGTCTTCGCGGACGTGCTGGATGTCCGGGTTGTCGAAGCAGCGGACGACGTGGGCGATTACGGAAGTCTCGCGGATGTTCGCGAGGAACTGGTTTCCAAGGCCCTCACCCTTGGACGCGCCCTTTATCAAGCCCGCGATGTCGACGAAATCGACAGTGGCTGGAATCTTCTTCTTGGGCTGGAAAACGGAAGCCATGAAGTCGAGCCTCTCGTCTGGAAGCTCCACCACGCCGTGGTTCGGCTCTATCGTACAGAACGGATAGTTTGCGGCCTCGGCAGGAGCCTTTGTCAAAGCAGAAAAGATAGTGGACTTGCCGACGTTCGGCAATCCAACGATACCACAAGTAAGTTTCATTTTTATTCCTCGTATTTATTGTAATTTTTTTATACGACTTCCATTCTAACGGAAATCGGACGATTTTTTTGAACAGACCCGCTCAAAATCAGCATTCAGAGAAGTCGCAGCCGACATTCCTCATCACGTCGAAGAATTTCGGGAAGCTCACGGAGCAGCACTCGGCATCGCAGACCACGACTTTCTCCCCGGCAGGAAGTCCGATTCCAAGGCAGGCAAGCGACATCGCCATTCTGTGGTCGAGGTAGCTGTCGCAGACTCCGCCGTGCATCGCGAATTCGGGATTTCTGCCGCCGTTAGGAAGGAAAGGCGAGTGTCCGTGAATCACAAGCGCGTCATCAGTCTCCTCGATTTCAGCCCCAAGTTTGGAAAGCTCCACGTTCAAGACCTTGAGCCTGTCGGTCTCCTTCCTGCGGCAGACTTCGGCGTCCTCAAGGATTGTCGTTCCCTCGGTGAAGCAGGCGGCAACGGCAAGCGCGCAGATTGCGTCGGGGAAAGGCGACATCTTCACGCGCAGAGTCTTTCCTGGCAGATTTTCGGTGGACAGTCTCGAAGGCTCGACCGTAATCGTCTCCTTCTCCTTGTCCCACACGATTTTTCCGCCAATCGACAGGAGGATTTCCACAATCGCGTCGTCGCCCTGGGTTCCGCTTCCATCGATGTTCTCAATCGTTATCTTGGAGCCGGTCTCCGCCAAAAGTCCCGCCACGAGCGGGAAGGCGACACCTTCCCAGTCGCTCGGAATCGTCGTGGAGAATCCTTTCAGATTCTTGTTCTGCTTGACCTCGATTCTCTTGAAGTCCTCGGAAATCGAACAGTCCACGCCGACCTTTTCGAACCATTTCTGCGTCATCGTCAAATACGGCGTCTCTTTCGGATTTGAAAGCTCGATTTTGATTCCGCCTTCCATCAATATCCCCGCAAGCATGAGTCCCGTCACATACTGGCTGGAGATTTCACCCTCTGTTTTCACGGTGCCCGTATGAATCGGGCCGCGAATCACCATCGGACAGGCGTTCTTTCCGGGAACCGTCACGAATGATTTTTTGTCGGAAAGCTGGTTCACGGAGTCGATTACATGGAGGACAGGGCGTTTCCGTATCGATTCGTCGCCTGTGAAAACAGTGTCGCCGTCGAAAGTCGCGGCAATCGGCGAAAGGAAATACAAGAGAGAGCCAGAATTTCCCACGTTCACCACATCGTCTGGCAGGTGAAGGTTCTTTCCGGCCCCCTGCACTGTCCATTCAGTTCCGGGAACGCCCTCAGTCGAAAGGTTCAGGTTCACCCCAGAGCCTATCAAGGGAACGGCCGCGGCCGTGGAGAGGCAGTCCGCGCTCGGAAGCGGGTTCTTTATGTGGGAAGTCCCGTCGGCGATTGTCGCGAGAATCAGCGCGCGGATTGTATGAGATTTTGACCCGGGACCACGACAGACCCCGAAAGCCTCGATTTTTTTGACGTGATATTCATGATGAGAGAATCCTATCACAAATTCGATTTTCTTTTCTGACTTCTGACGAAATGCAGATAGTAGACGAACATCGTCACGCTGCAGAAAGTCCAGCCCACGGGGTACGCGATGGACACCGGAAAAAACGCGTCGGTTAGGTGCGTCGCGACAAAGAGATAGAGCTGTCTGAAAGCCACGAAACCGCAAAGGAGAATCACCATCGGAGCGCGGGCGTTCCCGAGCCCCCTAAGCCCGCCCGCGAAAATCTGGGTTCCGCAGCGGATGACGTAGAAAGCGGTGCAGACCTTCACGAAGTAGGTTCCGTAGTAGACCACGCCGGAATCGGAATTGAAGAGAGAGACAAGTTCGTCCGAGAAGATGCGGGTCGGAAGCATGACGATGAACGAAATGCACATGGCGAGCAGAACGGAGGCCAGAATCCCCTTCTCCGCCCGCTCAAGCTTGCCCGCGCCGTAGTTCTGCCCGGCGAAAGTCGTGGAAGCCAACGAGAGGCTCTGCATCGGAAGCAGACAGACCTGGTCGATTTTGTTGAACGAAGCCCAGCCGGCCATGCAGTCCGAGCCGAATTTGTTGATGTAGCCCTGCACGAAGACGTTCGAGAAGCAGGTGAGCGACATCTGAAAGCCGCCCGGAAGTCCAAGCTTCACAATCCGCTTGAGAATCGGAAAGTCCACCCTCATCTCGCGAAGAGAGAGTTTGTAGACTTCGTCCGTACGGAAGAGGAAGAAGAGAACGAAGACGGCCGAGAAAGCCTCCGAAATTATCGTGGCGTAGCCCGCGCCCGCTATCCCAAAATCCAGAACGATGACGAAGAGCGCGTCGAGTCCCACATTCAACACGGACGAAAGCACGAGCGCGATGAAGGGAAGCCTGGAATTCCCCAATGCGCGGAGGATTCCGGAGGCGATGTTGTACAACATCAAAAAGATTATCCCCTCGAAGTAAATCGTCAGGTAGAGGTTCGCGTCGTGGAAGACGTCATGGGGCGTGTCCATGAGGGAGAGGAACGTGGGGTTGAGCGCGATTCCGAACGCCGTGAAGGCAACGCCGAGAACGACTGTCGAGAAAATCAGCGTGTGAATCGCCTTCCGCATCGAGGAAATGTTCTTTCCGCCGAAGAACTGCGAGACGACAACGCTTCCACCCGTGGCGAAGCCCATGAAGAAGCCGAGAATGGAGTTGATGATTTGGTTGGTAGAACCGATTGCCGCCAGAGCCTCCTTTCCGACGAAATTACCGACAACCACAGAGTCCACGATGTTGTAGAGCTGCTGGAAGAGATTTCCCGCCAACAGAGGAATGGAGAATTTTATGAGGAGGGGAACGATTTTCCCGTCCGTCATGTCAAGGATTTTTGTTTTGTTCATTTCAAGTCAACAATCTACTATTAATTTGATATTGTCAACAAAGATTTCATACTATTCCCATGGGTAATTAAAAAAAGCAAACAGGCGGCAGAGTCTTAAAGCAGTCTACAAACTATTCTTTTTATGTGAGAAAATAGATTAATTTTTGAAAAAAACAATTCGATATTGAAAAAAACTGGAGAATAGAAATGCCAAACAAGATGTCCGACCCGAATTCAGTGCTGATGCAGATGCTGATGCAGATGACGCAGGGAAGCCAGCCGAGCAGCAACATAATAAAACAGAACCAGCCAACGCAGAGACAGGCTCCGCAGATGCCACCGCAGACGATGAAGCAGATGCCGCAGACGCCCACTCAGCAAAACATCAGGCCGCAGGGGCAGATGCCGCTGCAGGACATGCAGAGCCAATACGCCCAAATGCAGGCCCAGATGCTGGAGATGCAGAAGCAGATGATGGAAATGCAGAAGCAGATGCAAATCGGAAGCGCCCAGACATTCCAGGGAATCAAGCCGACGACTATGACAGCCACCACGGAGCAGAGGCAGCAGGCGCACAATCTGGCGATGCAGTTTTTTCAGAGCAAGAACCAGCCCTTCACGAAGGAGCAACTGCAAACAGTCGAAGAGAAAATCCTCGAACGCATAATGGGCGCGACAAAGGGCTGAAAAAACGAGGCCTACAGTTCCACAATCGAGAATGCGTTCTTGCCGGACTTTTTGACCTCATACAGCCCCTCGTCGGCGGCCTTGTACATACGCTCGAACGCATCTTCCCGCTGCGGGCCCACGCAGGTGCAGACTCCAATGGAGCATGTGACTTTAATCGGGAAAGATTCCCTCTCAAAATATTCTTTTATGGAATTCTGGAACAAGCGCATCTTTTTCTCGATGGCACCAGAATCCGAGACGTTCTTCATCAAAACGGCGAATTCGTCGCCCCCCATGCGTCCCTTCACATCGGCGTTCCGGAACTCGGAGAAGATGATGTTGGCAACGGACACAATCGCATAATCGCCCTTCGCGTGCCCCAATCCGTCGTTCACATGCTTGAAGTTGTCGATGTCCACCATCACGAACGCGCTCATCTCCCCCTCCGCCTGGTGGGTCAAGATTCCAGAGGCCCTTTTCTTGAAAGCGATATGGTTGAAAAGCCCGGTCATGGAATCGCGGTTCGCAAGGTTCATCGCGTGCTGAATCTGCCTGTCCTTCCGCCTCTTCACCAACGACACGGAGAACACGAACGCGAATGCGACTAGTCCGGTCGCCAACGCGGTCAGGGCCGTAGTAACCGCGAACTTCTTCCTGCTGGCGGATTTAGAGAAGAGCCTGATGTTCTTTGCCATGGAGCTCTCAAACATGGACGGAGTGAGGGAATAGATTCCCTTGTCCAATATGCTGGAAAGCTCCACGCCGCTTTTCCTGGAAAGACCGATGGAGACGGCGACCTTGAACGACTTGTCGGCAACCGCTTTCAGCCCGTGGAGGAAATGCGTACGCATGTACAGGTCGGCCTCAAGTTCCGGCACAAGTGTGAACGACTGTTTCACCCCGCCCACATGCTCCATGCAGGAGGAGACGCTTTCGAATCGCTTTACGGACGAGACCGAAAAATTCTTCTCCATGAATTCGTCCGGGTAGCCGATTCCCTCAAGAGCCACGAATTCCATCTCCGAGGAGACGTCCGCATTCTTGTTCGCTATGCAGATGTAGTTCTCAGAAAGGAGCGGATTCGTCAGGCGCAAAAACGAAAGCTCATTCTGCGTCACAATCTCGTTCACCGAGTACACGGCGTCCGCCTTCCCCTCCCTCACGAGAGCAAGGGCCTCCTCATAGCTCTGGGCGGGAACGTACTCGACCTCAAGCCCGACAGTTTCCGCCATGCTCTCAATCTCGTCGATTATGATTCCTGCATACTCCCCCTCGAAAAAGGCGCAGTACGGAGCGTCGTCGTCGATTACGGAGAGCCGTAGCACACCGTTCTTCCTCACATATTCAATCTCCTTCAAAGAGAGGTTGTTCACAGTGTAGCGGGAAGAGACTATGTGCCGAAAGCGAAGCGAAGACAGGAACGCAGGATTGAGCACGAACGCGGAGGACAGGGCGTCGTTCAACTCGGAAAAAAGCTCGGAAGCAGACGGATGGACGGCTAGATGGAAGAAGATGTTCTCGATTGTCGCGATGGAGAAGAAGCCCTCGGGAATCGCGAAATCGATTGTCGCGTACGCGTCGATTTTTTCATCGAGCAAATCGGAGACAAGGCTTGAGATGTCATCGTAGAAGAGGTAGTCGGCAGAGAAACCGTGCTCATTCATGTACAAGAAAATCTTGTCCTTCAACTCTTCGGGAGCGTGCTTCAAGATTCCGATGCGCATTTTTCCGCCCTTGAAACTCCTGTTTGTCGCGAGAATCGTGGAACCGATGGCGCACGGCAAATCAGAGAAGAGAAGCCCCTCATCCCCTCCGGAATCCCGCCCCATGAAAGGAACGAAATCGATTGTGCCGTTTCGCAGACAGTCGAACACATCCTGCCTGTCGATTTTCACGAACTCGTAGTCGAAGTCGCAGTAGCGTCCAAGAGTGTCGAGGAATTCGGAGGCATAAGAAAGAGAATTGTCGTTTCCGTGCCTATCGCAAAGCGCGTCCCCCTCGAAATACGGCACCCGCAAAACCCGTCCGGCATGGACAGAAGCAAACATCGACAAAAAAAGCGCAATCGCAAACAAAAAAGGCGTGCATCGGACTCTCATGCCCTTCATTATAGCACGCTCATCCTTAAAAACAGGCACGCGGCAAAAAAAAACGCGCCCGAAAAATCCCAAGCGGATTGACCGGACGCGGCATTTTTCAACAAACTGCGAATTTCAGAACGAGAACTTTTCGATTTCCTTCGTGATGTTCTTGACGGAATCCTTGTTCCGCTCGGCCTTGTCCTTGACGATTTCCACGGTCTCGGAGAAGTTCCGTATCACGGCCTCGGATTCGTTCATCGATTCGGAGATTTTCCTTGAGAAATCGAAGACCTTGTTCACGTTCTCCATCATGACCTTTGAATATTCGGCCTGCTTCTGGACGAGCGTCGTCACGCTGTCAATCTGGCGGCTGATTTCGTCGGTGGCGTTCTTCGTCTGCTTGACGCTTTCAGACTGCATGTCCATCGACTCGGAGATTGTGGAGACGACATTCTTCTGCTGGTCGATTTCCTCCTCGATTTTTCCGAATATCTCCATCGTTGAAGCCATCGATCTTGAAGAGCTGTCCACGGCGTTCACTATTTCCGTTATCAAGTCCTTGATGTCCTTCGCGGATTTTGACGACGACTCGGCGAGTTTCCTGATTTCCTCGGCGACGACCGCGAATCCAGAACCGGCTTCTCCCGCATGGGCCGCCTCAATCGAAGCGTTCATGGCGAGGAGGTTCGTCTGGCTCGCAACTGTCTGGATTACCCTTATGACATCGCCCATCATCCTTGACTTCTCGCTCACGGTGTTGACGATGCTCATCGTCTTGTTCACTTCCTCGTTTCCCTGCTTTGAAATCTCGGAAAGCCTCAGTGAGCTGGACTCGGCCTTGTCTATCATCTCGTCGATTGAACGGAGGTTCTCGCTCGTCTTGTTCATGAGGCTGACGTTCACCTTTGCGGCATCGAATTCCTTCTTCACCGCCACGTCGATTTTGTCCGCGTCCGAAGAAAGATAGACGATTCCGTCCTTGAGCTGGGCCAGAATCTGCCCCTCCTCGTCGATTTCAGAATTGAGGTTCTTTATCGTGCTGAAAACCTGAGTAACGCCGGCCGCGGACGAATCGGCAACGTTCTTCAACTCGTTCGCGCCCACGTCCACGTTCGAGGCCTCGGACGTGAGGTTCTTCAAATGCACCTGCAGCAAGTCCATCAAGGCGTTTATCTCGCTCTCGACAACGCCGAAGTCGTCGAAGGCACCTATCGAAAGCCGCTTCTGGATGTTTCCGGTCTCGGTGAGGGTCTTCACCTGGTCCACGGTTATCTCGAACCTCGCGCGGAGCTGCTTCAAAATGAGGGTGAGCAGCGGAAGCGTCATTCCAAGCGAAATCGTTATGGAAATCGCGGCGTTCGTGAAGAACTGTTCTGTAGAAAGTCCGTTGCGGACAGCTCCATAGCCTGAGCAGAATATGTGCCAGCCGGTCGCGAAGATGCAGGTCGCCACCGTCCTGAAAAGAGAGCTTGTGAAGCCCGAAGTCTTTATTCCGTCGGTGCTCGTTATTCCGAGTTTTGAAAGCTCGCTCCTGGCGCACGCGTTGAAGCAGTCCACCGCGTATTCACGCGCCATGAACGCGTAGACCGAAGTGAGCACGAGCATGATGACCATCTCTGTCGTCGTGTAGTGGAGGATTCCGAGGCTGACCTTTATCAAGACCGAAAGTCCGTTTCCCGTGAAGAAGCCGAGCAGGAGCGAAATCGTGGAGATTCTGTTCACCACCCTGATTATGGCAGCCGCCCTCGTTTTCTCTTCGAGCGTAAGCGGACGCTCCTCCACGTCCTTGAGCATCTTCACGAGATGCTTCATCTTGCTATAGACAAGAGCTACGATGATGACTGCGAGACCCGCGGCAGGAATCAAAGTCGTGCCGATGCCGGAAATCCATTCCTGAAAAGAGCTTCCCTTTATCTGCATGATTTGCAGATACGAAAGCAGAGGAATGCCGATTACTGTTGAAATGCAAAAGAATATCGAATAAAGAGCGAATATGTTCATAGAGGAATTATCGCATTTATTCACAATTTTACATAGAATTTTAATGATTTTTTTTTAGCAGACAGAAGAGAAAAAAAACGCGCCCGGCGTAGTCCGAAAAGGATTGACCGGGCGCGTGTTCAAACGCTCAAGGACAGAGCGTCAATGAGGTTACGCTCTCTTCAAGTGGATTGCGAATCCGCCGACCTCTTTGTCGAGGTAGACAACCTTGAGAGGAGAGGCGTTCTCTTTGCCCATCCACTTCTCTGTTCCCTATTCCTCGCCGCGAGCCACCTTTATGGCGTGGGCGATGAACTGGTGCGTCGTCCAGTCATTGTCGAAGGGCTTGCCCTGCTCGTTGAAATAGTCGCGCAGCAAGTCCTTCTGATTGCCGACCGCAAGAATCGGGTTCGAGTCCTTGCCGAACTCACCCTTCGCATAAAGCTCGAACGGCTTTCCGTTGATTTCGATTTTCTCCATTTGAATCTCCTTCGTGCAAACCTGCACGTCGTTTTATATGCCGGGCATACGCCCTGCC
>CAMHLH010000022.1 GCA_946185925.1 uncultured Treponema sp. | reverse complement strand
ATTTTTTGTTATATTTCAGCAGGTCAAAAGAATTCCATGCCACACAAATCTTTCAGCAACTGGCGCATGACTGGAATCTCATCAAGCTTGGAGCAGGTCTCAAGTATGTTTTTTGAGAGAAGAACATGGCTTTTTCCCACTTCAACACTTCCAGAATTTATTTCGGACACTCCAATGTAGAACAAGTGCAATGGAAGCAAAGTTAGTTTCCCAAATCTTCGGCACCACTCAAATCCAAGTTCGGAATATTGCTTCATGTGCTCAGTACTTCCCCTAATGCGCTCCCAGTTGATAATATGGAACAGAAAGACGGGATAGTTCACAGCTTTTTCAGAATCGCAGACAATTCCGCTCTCAAAATAGTCCTTCAACTTGTATTCAATCGACAGAGCCTCGTCTTCATCGCCGAGGTTGAAATGGCAGATGGCTATGTTGTTGAGAATCACACATTCAGTTTTTGACAGCAGCTTTTGTTTTGGAAATTCATGGAGCTTATAATCTGGAATTGTAATCCGAAGTGTATCGACCAATTTTGGAAGCATGGAATCGTATTTGTCATAATTCCGATTCATGTAGAACGATTCGTGCAAGTCAAAAAACTGCCTTTCCAAATGAGTCATGGAATTTTTACATGAAAGATACTCGTCCAAAAATTCCTTAGTATCGTTCTTTTCAATTGCAACGCAGTCGTCCAATTTGTGCTCCAGATTCGCCCGCCTGAAATCGGCCTTCGTCATCGGAACCTTCGTCAAGTCCACGCTCTCGCCGAGCCTGCTGAACAACGCCTCGATGAGCTTCCTGTGGGGAACGCGAAGCTCGTTCTCGATGTAGGAGACCATCGCCTTGGTGCAAAGCCCCCGGCACATGTCAAGCTGGGAGATTTTCTTCTCTTTTCTTACAGCCTTCAAAAGACGACCAATAGTGTATACTTCCATATCACAATTTTAGCTCAAAATAGACTTTGACGATAACTTCTTTATAAGAAGGTCATGGAGTATATCAGATTTTTTTAAGGAGATGAAACAAAAAATGGACAACTGCATTCTAGGCGAACTCATCAGAACATACAGGGAGCAGGCGGGATTGACGAAGGAGGAAGTCGCGGGAGACTTCTGCTCGGTGTCGACGCTCACGAGAATAGAAAACGGGGAGGAAATTCCCGGGAGGCTTTTGGCGGAGGAACTTTG
The DNA here is from genome assembly GCA_946185925.1 of uncultured Treponema sp. GTDB lineage: Bacteria > Spirochaetota > Spirochaetia > Treponematales > Treponemataceae > Treponema_D. Next base: position 15,383 of record CAMHLH010000022.1, on the reverse strand, counting down.
CACGTCGCTTGGTCTTGTCGCTCCGAACACGAACGGCGGTCTGCTTTCAAGGGAAGAGGCGGAAAGAAGCGTCATAGAGTGGCGCATAAAAAGGAAGATTGAGCGGAAGGAATTCGACTACGAAGATTTGCTTGAGGAATACAGGGAATGCGGAGAGACAAACAGTTTCGAGCGGCAAATCCACGACCTCTATCTTTCGCTTCTTCTAAGGCACAAAGGAACGGACGACAGTGAGCTTTTCAGCTTGTACACTGAATCGATTTCCCTGACGCTTTTTTCAAGGACCGAGGCTTTTCTTCCAAAAAGGAACCTGCTTTCGAAAACGGAGCTTCTTCTTCTGAGGCAGATTGCCGTCATGCAGCACAGGATGGGAAGAAAGGACGACGCAATCGCGATAATCGACTATCTCGACCGGTATTACGAGCGCGGAATCTGCCTTGAGTCCGTCATCTCAATCGAATACCCGAAAGTGCTGCGCTTTGTGGCGGAATGGAAAATTGAAAAGGGAGACGCTGACTCCGCACTGGACGCGGCCGAAAGGGGCTTCGTCCAGTGCGCGAAGTTCGGAAGCCTTTATCCGTTCGTCCATCTAGTGAAGGCGCGGGCGGATGGATTGGCAATCAAGAAGTCGGCAAGCGCAGACAGAGAGAGGGCGTTCGCGGACTTCATGTGGAGCCAGGTCTACCGATAGCCAAAGTTTTTCAGCAAGCGGATTTTGAAAGCGACGAACGCGACGACAGGTATTTCGCCACGATTTTTTCTATCAAGTCTATGTTTTCTATCTCTGAAACCCAGTTTTCAGGAATCGATTTTCCTTCCACCCCGGAATAATAGACCGCGGCAAGACCTCCCGCGACCGCGCCCACGGAGTCTGTGTCGGAGCCGAGGTTGACGACTTTAAGAAGGCATTCCTTGTATGAGTCCGTCGTTAGGAAAGCCCAGAGGGCGGCCTCAAGCGTGTGCAGGACATAGCCGGAACTTGAAATCGAGTCTTCGGGTAGGGCGGCGAAATCGTCCTTGAAAATCCGCCCGTATTTTTCGAATGCGGCGGTGAAACGGGGATTCCGCTCGACGTACGCCTGGATTTTTGGAAGGACATTCTTCAAAATCTCGTCTTTTTTGCGGCCGCGGACGGCTTCCAGAATCGAAGCCAAGTAGATGTCGCAACCGATTAGGGCGATTTCGTGGGCGTGTGTCAGCGATGAAACTTTGTGCGTAGCGTCAAATGCCTCGTCGGAATCGAAAGCGTCCAAACCGAATTTCTCAAGCAGATAGAAAGCGAGCGGCGCAATCCGCATTATGGAGCCGTTTCCGTTCTGGTTCTCCTTCTTTCCGCCGCACTCAAGAGGAGGCAGCCCCCGCTTTTTGTAGTTAAAGACCGCCGAAATACATGTCTCTCCCATGTCAAACGCCTTTCCGTGCGGGGTGTACTCGTTGCCGACCATCCACCTGACGAATTTCTCCATGATGTCGTCGAAATCAAGCTCCCCCTTCTCCGCCAGGCTGTCGACCAGGCAGAGCGTCATGCTGGTGTCGTCTGTCCAAGTCCCGGCCGGCATGTCGTAAGTTCCGTGGCCGACCATGCCTTTTATATTGAAGGATTTTACCTCTTCCCTCGAAAAAAACTGCACCGGGCAGCCAAGCGCGTCCCCAACAGCCACACCAAAAACCAAATCCACAAAGAGATTTGATAGATTTTTTTCCATAATGAGACTCTCCAAAAAACAAAAAACGTGGATGAAAAAGCCGGTGAATCAGAAAAACACCGGCCAGAAACAACTACTTTGAACGGACTACACGGAAGCCCAAAAGATTGTACGAATAAACAGGCGAATAATAATATCGGTAGGCAACAGTGCAGTTTTCCGCAGCATTTTGCCAACCGCCGTTTCGCACTACCCTGTAGGTACCTGAATCAGCACCCGTCGCACCTATATCGCTTGTAATTGTCTCTGCGTACCAGTCATAGCAATATTCAGCGACATTTCCGCTCATGTCGTAAATGCCGAGACCGTTGGAATTTTTTGTCCCTACAATATGGACTCCATAGTCTGAACTCCCAGAAACGACAGAATATGCATTGTCCTTGTACCAAGCGACCTCCTTTACAGTATCGCTTCCGCTGTAGACATAATCATCAAAATTTCCATTTTCACCACCGCGAGCCGCATATTCCCACTCAGCTTCGGTTGGAAGACGGTAGCCGTTGGCGGAAGTGTCCATTTTCACCTCGTCAAGGACAGTGCTTGTACCACTGCCTGCATAGCAATATTTTCCATCACTTTCAAGGACATTTTCGTCCAAACCAGACCAGCTAGAAGGTTCCGTCAGTTTTTCGCCATCGCTTTCAACGTAATAGACGGGGGTCAAGTTTTCTGCGATGCTTCTCAAGTTGCAGTAGATTATTGCATCGTACCAGCTCACATTGTAGGCAGGATAGTCATCTCCATATCCATAAGTCGAAGACGGATTCGTTCCACTGTAGTTGCAGTAAGTCTCATATTCTCCCTGTGTCACCTCGTGGTCGCACATGTAGAAATCGCCTATCTCCACTGTCCTGCCTTCGATGAAGACGCTCGACGAGTTGCCAGCTGAATCAGAGACCGCGCCTGTGACGGAATCGCCGGAAACGAGAACGAAACCTTCAGGAACAGAAGTCGCAGTGTCGTCGGTCGCAGTCGTTGAATCGCCAGAGCCGGTTTCACCGCCAGTGGATGTAGATGTATCGGCCGCTGTGCCGTCGGTCGCAGTTGTTGAATCGCCAGTGGATGCTTTCTCGCCGCTTGTATTGCCGGAATCTTCAGCGGCCGCTTCTTCCTCATCAGCTTTTTCTTCAACCGCCGAGAGTTTGAACGCGACGAAATTCTCTTTCTCGGCTTCGATTGTCGCCTTCGCGCTTCCGGCATAATCGGTTTCGTCAAGCCTGCCCGTCAGAGTAAATTTCCATTCGCCAGGCTCTATCTCGATTCTTGCGGCGGAAAGTTCGCTCCAAGTTTCCCAATAAAGATTCAACTCTGCTTTGTCGGAGGCCCCCTCCAATTTTATGCCTGTCAAATCAGCGGCATTTTTTTCGGCCACGCGCGAATTCGACGAGAAGACCAAATAAGTTCCAGAATTTTCGTTTGAATTTACGCACGAAGCGAAAAGCAACACAAAAAACGCCAGCATAAAATTCAGGATTGAAGATACTTTTTTCATTTTGCAGCTCCTTTGCATACATAGTATCACAAATGGCTCATTTCAACACCGACGAAAACTCCGTGAAATTTTCCTCTTCGCGAGGAACGCAGAAGACTGCAAATTCTATTGTCTTGAACGCATGCGAGAATTCTGGAAGCACTTTCTTGTACGCCCTCGCCACGACAGACGGCGGATTCCTGAACGCTCCGCAGCCGAACGCGCCGAGAACAACCGCCTCGGCTCCGTTCTCCGCCGCTATCGAAAGAATCTGCCTCGCCCTCGACACATGCAGCTTGAAAAGATTCTCGTCGCTGATGTCCTTGCACCCCCAGCCGAGGCACGGAGCCGCGCATGTAATCACGTCCACGGAGAACCATTCGTCCTCAGGCCGCATTTTCGGCTTGTACTCGTCCGTCTTGAACACCACGACCCCCGGCGTGAAAATCGCGTCGTCGTTTGCGTATGTATCGTCCAGCCTGAAGTGCGGGTCATAGAACACCTTGTGCATCTCCGGAACGTTGATTGCGGCAAAAAGCGTGGACGTCCTGCAGAGCGACTCCTCCTGCGCGCCAGAGCCTCTGAAAACACCTCCGCCCGTGTGGATTGCGTTGGCGAAATTCAAAACGCAGGTCTTCATGCCCTTTTTCGCATAAGGTTCGGCCGCCTCGAACGAGCGTTTTTTTGACACGACGACTTCCGCTTCGTCCTCGAACCTGTCTTTGTCAAAGTCGAACGAGCTTCCTTCTTTGTAGAAGACCTGCTTCTTTTTTGAAAGCTCGCACGCAGATACAAGCGTCGGGTGGCTCGTGTACTGCAGCCTTGTGTCGGTGAAAATTTCAACCAAATCGGGATTCGCCATTGTGGACCTCCAAAATATTATTTATTAGAAAATATCAATATGATAATAACACAACAAATGACAATCGTCAAGGAAAATTTTTTATTTCAAATAATGGTATGCGCTGAAGCTTCAATAATTGCCTTGCATCTTCAGTTTTCACGAAAATGCCGCCCCAACACTGCCTGGAACACGAAATGCTCCCTACTCATACCTCGCAAGCAGATTTCCGCCTGCCCTCTCTATCTCGCTCTCGATTGCATAAAATCTATACTCCCCGCTCCTTATGTTTCGCAGCACCACGGAGTCCCGGACGGAATCCGAATCGAAGAAGTAGCCTGCGCTTGCCAAAAGTTCGGAGGCCTTGCTTTCGTCCAATTTAAGTCCAATCACAAGGCGAAGCACGTTTTCCTTCTTCGGCTTGTAGTCTTCACCGGCGCTCTTTATTTTTGAGAACGTCTTCCGCGAGATTTGCACGCTGTTGTAGATTTTCGTCAGGGAAAGATTCGATTCATTGATGAATTTCCAAAAAGTCTTGTTGAAGCAGAGCCTCTGAGCAGAAACATTTCTCGACTTCATCTGTTCGAGCACAGCCTTGTGCAGTTTTTTCGCGATTTCCATGTGGTCATTCTTCGCCGCAAGCAAATCGACAGTCTCACCATCGAAGTTCGTTATCGAAACGTCGGCGCCGCGCTCAAGCAAATAATCCACAGCCTCCTCCGCACCGCAAGCGGCCGCCTCAAAAATCGGGGAGTGTTCGGACGCCCAACTGCATCTGTTGATGTCCTCGCCCTTGTCCAAGAGAATCTTCAAAATTTCGACATTGTTGTCCCTGGCAGCGTAGAAAATCGCAGTCTCGCCTTCTGGAGCCGACTCAACAAAGATGTCGCAGCCACATTCGATTAGGAATTTTGCAGCATCGGTACTCCCGTGCTTCAGCGCAATCATGAGAGGAGTCTCGAAAAGTGTCGCCTCATCGGACGAATAGCACTCGTCAAGCCACCAGGCACGCTGCTCCACCCAACCATTGATGTCGAAACCCGCAGAAACCAACTTTTTTATGCTTTCTCCATCGCAATAATCCAAGGCAACAAGGGAAACAACCTGTCGATACCGATTTTTGATGCGGCTAGGCTCCTCAAGCAACCACTCAACATACTCTTTGTCGTCTTCCATCATGCGCGTCATGCACTCCCCCTTTTCAATATTATTCATTAGTAATTATCACATCAATAATAACACAATGTATAAAAATTTTCACGTTTTTTAGACTCTCATTGCTGAGAATTTTCAGGACACTATAAGCTAACGCTTATAATTATTCAAGCAAAAAGAATCTATGCTTATTTCATGCCCATCAACATCGCGATGGCCGAAACCCTGAAAGAGATGCGCAAAAAGAAAGGCGTATCCCAGGAAAAACTTGCGGAAGCCATCGATTCACATCAGGTATACATCTCGGAAATCGAAAATGGAAAGAAAATTCCATCGCTAGTGGTCCTCCACAAAATTTCCATCTTCTTTGGAATTCAGATGAGCGAATTCATCGCGACGCTGGAAGCGAAACTGTGATTTGACTTTGTTCGCCAAGTCAGTGCCGCTTTTCAAAACCTGTACATCGCGCCAATCCTGAACGAAAAGTTCCCGCCTTTTCCGACACCGAAAGCGAATTCCGAAAGCGCCGAAACCTTGTCCGTGAAATCGTACCTCGCGCCAGTGAGGAAATTCACCTTGAACGAGACGACCGTATCGTCAGCCTCGGCTTCAATCGTCGATTTTTCTGTGCCGTAGCTGTAACTGTATTTGATTTTTGTCGAGACTATCTGTATCGGAAGCGAGAAGCCGGCCCCAAAATACGGAACGAATTTGTCGAGGGCGGTGACGCGCACGATGCCCATTACGCCCGGATTCACGATTGTCGTCTTGGACTCGTAGATTCCCTCGGAATAGCCGCCGAAGACGAAGCCGAGCGAGCCTTCAAGCGAGAATCCGATTTTTTTGCCGTCTGCGTCAGGAAAATCGAAGCCGAAAGTCGGAATGATTTCAAAGCCGTTGTAGTAGATGCTGCCCACACTGACTTGGTTCAAGGCAGCTGCGTAAGTCTCGTCCGAACTTGAGTATTCCAAATCCGGGTAAATCAGGCCGTGCGAGAATCCGATTGTCCCTTTGACGTATTTCTGCAAATCCTTGAACGAAGTTTTTCCGCCTTCATTAGAAAATGCCGAAGAAAGGCACAAAGCGGCAGCGACAAAAAGTGTGATGATTTTTTTCATGTAAAATCTCCTTAAATTGAAATGCAAGTGTGGAGATATTACACCCTCGAAAAAAAAACAGTGTCGCTTTCCAGGCGACATTTGAAAAATTCGACAAAAAAGATTGCCCTAGATTTCCAGGAAGTTGACGGAGATTTCCTCCTCAAGCCAAAGGGAAATGCGCTCGGCGGCTGCTTTAACTTTTTCGGCGCGCTCTTTTCTGGACGAGGCCGACATCGCGCACTCCCAAAGGACGCACACCCGCCACCCGTCGTCAATCAATGACTCCACGATGCGCTTGTCGCGTTCCCGGTTGCGCTCGAATTTGCCCCTCCAGAATTCCACGTTCGACTTGGGAAGCCGGAAGCGGCCGCAGTCGTGGGCGTGCCAAAAACAGCCGTTCACGAAAACGACCGCCCTGTACTTTGGAAAAACCATGTCCGGCTTCCCCAAAAGCCCGTTCAAGTTCTTCCTGAACCTGAAGCCAAACGAATGAAGGGCCGAACGAATCGCAAGCTCCGGCTTTGTGTCAGAAGAGCGGATGTGGGACATTACAGTGTGCCGCTGCGCTTTCGTCATCGTGTCCATTTAGCTTTCAGGCAAGGGATCAGGCAAGTTTGAAAAGCCCGTCGACATCGCCCTGCTTCACTATCAGGACGTTGCAGTTCGCGCTTCCGATTATCTCAGAATTTGTTGAAGAAGTTTTGTAGCGTTCAACCAAGTAGTCGGCCTTCTTTCCGCCAAGGATTATCAAATCGGCTCCAAACTCATCGGCCGATGTAACGATTTCGCGCCAGACGGAGCCTGTCCTGAGTTCCGTCTCAATCTTGAGTTTTTTTCCTTCGGCAAGGCGCTTCACATATTCAAGGTATTTTTGTCCGTCCTCGGTGAGCCGTTCTTTGTAGCGGGCGGACTCCTCTGGAATGAAGAACCTAGAAAACTCCAACTGCTTCAGCGTCGCAGAATCCACGACATAGACAGCCTTCAACTCGCACTTGTACTGCATGGCGAGCATAATCGAATACATGGCGGCACTGAGCGACTGTTCGGAACCGTTCACCGCGACAATCAATTTTTGAAGAAGTGGCTTTATCACGATTCTCCTCCTTGGTACCGATTTTCAAGAAGACTTCCGGTTTTTGAGTGACTTCAGAACGAAGACATTCTCGCGCTCGCGCTCCTCAAGAACGCTTTCGATGTAAGCCTTCGTCTCCTTGTTTTGTGGAATTATCATCTTGTCCAAGGCGTTCACGCGCCGCTGGGTCTTTTTCACCTCGTTGGCGAGCCTCCACACAATCGTGCGGATGGAAGCCATCTCGGTCAAAAGGTTCAGAAGATTGAAAAATTCCACCATCACCTTGTCGGAATCGGCAAAAGTTCCCATGAACGAATAGAAAAGTTGAAGTTTCGGAAGCTCGACCTCGATTGAGTTGAAATTCATGCCGCCAACCACAACCGACTTTTCCTTCATCTTGTAGTCGTATTTCACGCCATGGGCTATGCGCTCGATTCTGTCGCTTCCGACCGTCATCAGCATCTGCTGCAGGGAAGGATAGGCCTTGGAGACGACCTTTTCGATTTCGCTCTCCAAAAGCTTGACCTTCTCCACCATGCGCATCAACTCCATGACGAGGATTTCACGCTTCTGCTCAAGCAAATCGTAGCCGTCAACCGCGACGGCAAGCTGCTCTTTGATTGCGAGAAGATTCGACTTTGTAGGCGCGATGTTCAACTTTGCCATATTTCATCAGTCCTTGGGCATATACTTTTGAATCAACTCCGGCTTGATTCTGTAAAGCTCGTTCTGAGGAAGAAGCTTGAGGAGTTTCCAACCGAGATCCAAAGTCTCTTCGATTGACCTGTTCTCGTATTCGCCCTGCGTGAAGAACTGGCCTTCAAGAGCCTCGCCGAATTTCAGGTACATCTGGTCCTCTTTTCCAAGTTCCTCTTCTCCGATGATTGCCGCGAGGTTTCGTATCGACTTCACTTTTGAATAAGCCGCGAACAACTGCGAGGAAACGGCCGCATGATCCTCCCTCGTCATTCCGTCTCCGATTCCGTCCTTCATCAAGCGGCTGAGAGACGGAAGTCCAGAAACAGGAGGATAGATTCCCTTCTGGGAAAGCTCCCTGTCGAGAACAATCTGTCCCTCCGTGATGTAGCCCGTCAAGTCGGGAATCGGGTGGGAGATGTCGTCGTTCGGCATCGTCAGAATCGGAATCTGCGTGATGGAACCGGTCGACCCCTTGATTTTTCCAGCGCGCTCGTAAAGTTCGGCGAGATTTGAATAGAGATAGCCCGGATAGCCCTTTCTTCCGGGAACCTCGCCGCGGGTCGTGGAAATCTCGCGCAAAGCCTCGCAATAGTTCGTCATGTCTGTCATGACAACCAAAACGTGCATGTTCTTCTCGTATGCGAGATACTCGGCTGCCGTCAAAGCACAGCGCGGGGTGATGATTCTTTCGATTGAAGGCGCGTCAGCCAAACTCTGGAACATGACGACCTTTGACAAAACGCCCGACTCCTCGAACGACTTGATGAAGAACTGCGCCTGGTCGTACTTGATGCCCATGCCGGCGAAGACCATGACGAACTGTTCGTCAGAGTTGAGGATTTTCGCCTGACGGATAATCTGCGCCGCCAAATGGTTGTGCGGAAGACCGTTGCCGGAGAAAATCGGCAGTTTCTGGCCGCGAATCAGCGTGTTCATTCCGTCAATTGAAGAGATTCCAGTCTGGATGAAGTCCCTAGGATAAACACGGGCGAACGGATTGATAGGAAGACCGTTCACATCGACTTTCTTTGACGAAACAATGGGAGGAAGCCCGTCAATAGGCTCTCCCAAACCGTTGAAGATTCGACCGAGCAGGCCTTCGCCCACCCTCAGCTCCATAGGTTCGTCCAAAAACTCCACCGTCGTGTCGTTCAAGTCGAGTCCAGTCGTAGTGCCGAAAATCTGCACGACAGCCGTGTCCTCGTTCAAATCGATTACACGACCGGTCTTTTTCTCGCCGAATTTGTCGCGGACATAAACAATCTCGTTGTAGAAAATGTTCTCGGACCTCTTTACGACGACGATAGGTCCATCGACAGAAGAAAGTCCCTTATACTCAACACCCTTCATCGCTATCTCCTGTACATCCTTTCAAGGCTTCCCATCTGCTCCTCGAGGCGGCCTTCCACATCCTTCATCGCAGAAAGATTGTCGTTCGGAACAGACGACTTCAAGCGGACAATCTCGTCCTTCACAGGCAACGCCACAACCTTGGGCAAAGGAACGCCGGATTTGATGAGTTCAAGTCCGCGCTTGTAGAAATTCATTATCAAAAGCAGAATCTGAATCTGCTTCTCTGGAACGGAATAAACGTCAATCGCATCGAAAGCCGACTGCTGCAGAAATCCGTTCTTTATCATGTCCGCGACCGTCAAGACGATGCGCTTCTCGTCGGGCAAGGCGTCGGGTCCAATCAAGCGGACAATCTGCTGCAGTCTCTGCTCGTTCTTGAGCAGCTCCAGAGCCGAAAGCCTGACCTCGGCCCAGCGCGGGTCGAGTTTGTCCCACCACTCCCTGATTTCGTCGGCGTATTCGGAATAGGACTCAATCCAACCGATTGCTGGATAGTGGCGCGCATTCGCAAGCTCCCTGTCCAAAGCCCAGAAGCACCTGATGAAGCGCTTTGTGTGCTGAGTCACAGGCTCGGAGAAGTCGCCGCCCGGAGGCGAAACAGCACCAATTACAGAAACAGAGCCTTCCTTGCCGCAAAGAGACGTGACACGTCCCGCCCTTTCATAAAATTCGGCAAGTCGAGTCGGAAGATAGGCCGGGAAGCCCTCCTCCGCAGGCATCTCCTCCATTCGTCCGGAAAGCTCGCGCAAAGCCTCCGCCCATCTCGAAGTCGAATCGGCCATGATGGCGACGTGCATTCCCATGTCGCGATAGTACTCGGCCAATGTGATTCCAGAATAAAGCGAAACTTCACGGGCAGCGACAGGCATGTTGGACGTGTTAGCAATCAAAATCGTCCTTTCCATGAGCGAACGGCCGGTGCGAGGGTCTATCAATGTCGGGAATTCGGTCAAAACGTCCGTCATCTCGTTTCCGCGTTCGCCGCAACCGATGTAGACAATCAAATCAGCGTCGCACCACTTCGCGATGGCATGCTGCGTCATTGTCTTTCCAGTGCCGAATCCACCAGGAATAGCGGCAGTTCCCCCCTTCGAGAGCGGGAAGAAGACATCGATTACGCGCTGGCCCGTAACGAGCGGCTGACTGACAGTCAACTTTTTTGAAAAAGGACGCGGCTTTCTGAGAGGCCAGTAGTGGGAAAGCTTTATCTCCTCCCCAAGCTCTGTCGTTCCAACAAGGTCGTCCACCGTGTATTCGCCGGAACCGTTGAACGTCTTGAGGGTCTTTCCCTGAATGTATGGCGGAACCATGATTTTATGGAGAATCGAAGCCGTCTCCTGCACGGTGCCCAAAACTTTTCCAGGCTCAATGGAAACACCGGCGGCGATTCCCTCAAGAGCGTCGAACTTCCACTTTTTCTGGACATCGATAGGCTCGGTTCTGTCGCCCGGTGTCAAAAACGCCCCCGACGTCTCGTACATCGACTCAAGAGGCCTCTGAATTCCATCGTAAATCGTTCCGACCAAGCCAGGACCAAGACGAAGAGAGAGAGGACGGCCGTTCGACACGACCTTTTCCCCGATTTTCATTCCTGTGTCGTCCTCGTAGACCTGAATCGTCGCGTTCCCCGCATTCTGCCTGATGATTTCACCGATGATTTTTTTATCGCCAACATCGACAACATCGTAGAGACCGCAACCTTCCAAGCCTTCAGCGTAAACGATTGGGCCTGATATTCTAGTTATTCTTCCTGTTATTGTTTTTGAAGCCTGACTCATTGTGGCAATTTTCCTCCGAACAAGGAGAGAGCAAGCTCTTCCGAATATTTATCCTCAATTTCACGCAGAATCTGATCGATAGTCAGACGCAAGCGCAAAACCTTGTCTTCACTTTCAATAATCATTCCATCGTGAATTTCGTTTCCAAGGGCGCATTCCTCGCCCGAAGTCTCGAACGTCACTTCGGAAACTGAACCGACATCAATTTTCTTGCTTTCCAAAAGTTTTTTCGCAGAATCCAAAGGAATTCCAAAAACAAGCGCGTTGAATTTTTTCCCGGAAGTCACTTCCAGCTTTTTCTCAAGAGATTTTTCTATGAGAGAAAGCCTTTTTTCACTTCCAATCTTCTTCAAATAATCGTTCAAAGACGAAGAAACCGAGTCAGCATAGAACTTCACAAGGAAACGCTCTTTCTCAAGAGGAAGGGCCGCATTCACATTCTTCTCGAACTGCTCGATTTTTGATTTGTAGTATTTTGATTTCTGTTCCGAAGCGTCTTTCACCCGGTTCTCGACATCGGCAAGAATCCTTTCGCATTCAGAATCTGCGTTTTTGAGGATTTTCTCGACCTTCTTTCTAGCGTCTGCCTCAATTTCCTTGTCAAGAATCTCGGTGGATCTTAGTTCTTCCATTTTATCTTCCCGATTATTCAGCTTTTCCTAAACTTGAATTCCAATAGCCTCGCGAATCGAATCTGTCAAAGTCTTCTTTCCCTGAAGATGACCGCGGATTCCTGGAATCTCCACGATAAGCGGATATTCGGCTTCTTTCTGCCAGTCAAGAACTTCGTCCTCCAGCATACTCGAAACCTCTTCCGTCAAAATCAGGACTTTGGGACGCTCTGAAGAAGGAACGGACGCAGTTCCACCACGGCCTGTAATCCTGTTGAACGCATCAAGCGACTCAGTCCTGTTCACACAGACACTGCCATCAACTCCAACAAGCTTGAATGCCAGAACAATCTCCCGCTCACCAATAACAAAGTATTCCAAAGTTTCTTCCTGTATAAAAAATTACAAAATAATTATCAACAAAGCGACCAAGAATCCCCAAAGACAGATACCTTCTGCCAAACCGACGAAAGGCAAAGCTTTTCCAGAGAGTTCCGCGTTCTCGCTCATCGCGCCCATGGCAGCCGCTCCGATTTTTCCGACGGCCATTCCGCCAGCGATACAAGCCAATCCTACCGCCAAACCAGCGGCGATGTACTTGATTGCTCCAGAATCCGCACCGGACGCATCAGGGGCGGTCTCCGGCTGAACGACAGTCACAGCTTCCTGAACTCCGTTCACAGCCTCATCCTTTGAGGAATCCGCAAATGCGCCGAAAACAGTCAAGCAGAGCAAAGCAGCAACGATTGAAAGAACCTTTTTATTCATTTTTTCACCTCACAAAAGTTATTTATAACTGAAAGCGAACGGTTTGAATTCACTTCCGGTTTCATTGAAGAATTTAGAGAAGAATTCGTAGTACTGAAGACGAATTACCTGGATGGCGACAATCATTCCCTCAAGGACGATTACTATCACGTTTCCGACAATGCCAATCACGACCGCTCCAGCGGCAGGCGCGATTGCGACCATCGAAGAAATGATGTATCCGAGGACGGCATGCGCCAAAGCGAACGCGCCAACACGGACAAAGCTTATCGAATTTGAGAGGTAAGTCGAGACAACCTCAATCAACTCTACGACTCCGCCAATAAAGAGCGCACCCATGCCGTTCTCCACGACAGGGCGATGGCCGTCAAAAAGACGCTCAAGCGGCTCCCCGAACGCCGAAAGAAGCAGCGTAACGCCGATTACAATCCAATCGTACACGGCAGGCGTATGGTCGAAAGCCGCGACGGCAACCGCGAAGCCGACGACATACCAAAAGAAAAGCATGCCCGAAAGGCCGATTTTTCCGAAGAACGCGCTTCCATACTTCTTCTGAGAAAGCTTGTTGAAAAAGTTGATTATCAATCCAATCGAGTTGATTATGAAGCCGAGCCCGATTGTTATACCGAAAATCGTAAAAATCGGCACAATCGGATTCTCCGCGGCCCAGAATTCAAGGCTGAACAAAGGCTCCTTCAACGCCTCAGGATCGGTCACTCCGAACGCGGACTTTATCGCCCCAGAAATTGGAAGAAGGAGGCTGGTATTCGCGAAGAACTCGCCCTCCAAAAAGCCCATTATCGAACTTGAAATTCCGATGCACATGAAAATCGGAGCGAATTTGTTCCACGCGCCGACTTTGATGACCTTTTTCGCCATGAGTATTCCGGCAAGTAGGAACACAAGCCCCTGCCCCAAATCGCCGAACATGATTCCAAAAAGCACGGTGAAGAAAACGGCCACGAACGGAGTCGGGTCAATTGTTCCGTAAAGCGGAGAACCGTAGCTGAAAATCATCCGCTCAAAGGAACTGACGATTTTTCCATGCTTCAACTTTACAGGAACCTTCTCGTTGCCGTTTATGACGGAAGGAACCTCGTGCGGCTCATAGACGCGAATTGCGATTCGCCCCTCGGTCAAATCCCCAAGTTCCTTCATCATTGGATGCGTATCGACCTCGGGAATCCAACCTGTCATTCTGTAGACAAGATTTGTGGACTCCAGAGAATTCTGCTTTTCGATTATCTGACTTCCAATTGAATACGAAGCCAAAAGATGCTTGAACAAATCCGCATGAGTCTTCGCCAGATTCCTCTTTTCTTCCTCTATCGAATCGAAAGAGGCCTGAGTCTCCCTCAGCTGATTGTCCAACGACTCAAGAACATCCTGAGGAACCCCCTTGAAGTTTTTCGGGACCTCCATGCTCACGAAGCCATACTTTTTCAACTCGGAATCAAGGGAGAATCTAGCCTTTTTTGAAGAGGCCGCCAAAATCTTCGACTTGTCACCGCTATCATCGGAAAGAGAGACAACAACAGCCCTGTCACCAAGCGCAAACTTCAATTCATCTATCAAAGCTGGATCGACCCGGCCTATTCTCAACGACAAGAACGAGACATGATCCAAGTCGCCGAACGGAACATCAAGATTTGCAAAAGAATGAGCTTCGTCGCTCGCGTTTTTGACCCGCTTGAGCTCATCGGAAAGATCGCTCTCTTTTTTTCTAAGGGAATCGACTTCCGACAGGAATTTCATTGCGGCCGCGGCATCGTCAGGAGTCGGTCTGGTCGCATTGGTGTAAAAATCTGCATCAAAAGAGATATTGACAGAACCGTCAGCATTCAAAAAAGTCTTTGCCTGCTGCAACTTCAAGAATATGTCCCCATCCGGATTCGCCTTGGACGACGATTCCGAATCGGAAGCAGACGAAGAATGCTTCGTCTGAAATTGAAAATTTCCTTTCTTCCCCAAAAATTCAATGACCGAACTGACATCCTGCTTCAAGACCATCAATTCAACCAAACGCATCGGAGTTGTTCTAGCCATATCCACCTCCTTTTATTTCTGTTCTGAATATCCCGCCATATCCATGAGTTTTCCAACCTCCAAGTCAAGACGCAACCCTTCAGCTACAGCCCTTATCATGTCCAATTCGTTCTGTTTTATTTTGAACCAGGAAACAAGGCTCAAAACACTCATTGGACTCTTGTGGAAGGCAGAAAGAGCCATTTTGTTGAGTTCCCTCTTGAAGGCTCTCTCAACCCAGGCAGGATCGATTTTCCAGACAGAACCATCGTCATGCGGATTGAGATGGCGGCTGTACTTCCAATTCCGCCAATCATCATAGGAACCGACATCCTTCTCAAGGATGTCCATCGCATCACCCGCAAGTTCGTCACGATTTTTTTTCGTTTCATCCGCGAAAGCCAACTTAGATTTTATATCATCGTCCGGCATATCGTAATAGACCCGCAAGCGAAGCACCCAGAGGATATTCCGAGCGGAAACCTCCGCCTGCACCAGTCTAGCGACACCAGCCCGCTCATCCCCGGACAGTTTCTGGACAGAATCCCAAAGTTCCTTTATATATTGCGAATCAAGCTTGGAATCATAATTCTGCAATTCTGAAACAGTAGGAATTTCATTGTACCACGATACTGCAGAATTTTCCGTCATTTTTTTGATATTAGGCCAGGCCCTGTAGTTCAACCGTGAATAGCCTCTTATATCCACCAGATTGGGCAAAGACGTCTCGCCCAAACTCAAGGCGGCACCGACCCCTTTCAAATTTTCGTATTCGTAAAAATTCAAAAGGGAAACAAGAATGTC
>CAMHLH010000021.1 GCA_946185925.1 uncultured Treponema sp. | reverse complement strand
AGGTCATGAAGGCTGCATACGAAGCCGGAGCCGACATCCTCAACGACATATCGGCGCTGGAGGACGACGACAGGCTCGCTTCGTTCGCCGCCGAAAAGAAGATTCCCGTGGTTTTGATGCACAAGCGCGGAAGGCCCAGTGACATGCAGTCCAACACTTTCTATGAGGATGTCTTTTCCGAAGTGGACGCCTATCTTTCCGCGAGGGCCGATTACGCAGTCTCAAGGGGAATAGCCGCCGAAAAGATAATTGTTGACCCCGGGGTCGGCTTCGGCAAGGACACCGACGGAAACTTCAACCTGGTGGCCAGGGCGGGGGAGCTTTGCGGCGGAAAATATCCGGTCCTGATGGCCCTGTCCAGAAAGTCCTGCCTTGGACAGGTGACCGGGCGGGAAGTCGGCGAGCGGCTGGCCGGAACCTTGGCCGCGGATTTGCTTTCTGTGCTCTACGGCTCTTATATGGTCAGGGTTCATGATGTGAAGGAGACGGTCGACACCTTGAAGATTCTGTCTGTGGTCGAAAAAATCAGGGCGGGGAGGAAGTAGATGTCAGCTTTTGACGGTTTCAGGAACGCATACTTTTCGATAGAGCCATTTTTGGACATCTGCGTGCTGACGGGAATCCTCTACGCAATCTACCAGATTCTCGTGAAGACGAACACCCTGCAGATAATCAGGGCGGCTTTGGTGATAATCGTGGTCTACATCGTCGTATTCGTGCTGCGGCTCGAAGTCATGATGTTCATCCTTGAAAAAATAACTCCGGCCCTGGCCATAAGCATCGTTCTGATTTTCCAGGACGAAATCAAAAAATTCATACAGAAAATCGGGCAGATGAATTTGAGCTTCCTCAACAAGGACACTCGGCACACATACGCCTACGACATCGTGAAGGCCGCGGAGGAGCTCTCGAAGCGCAAGAAGGGAATGCTGGTCGTCTTCGAGAGGGGGACCAACCTCGACCACTTGATAGAGACCGGCACGAAGCTGAACGCCGACATCTCCTCGGCCCTGCTCCTGACGATTTTCTCTTTCGAGACTGCGCTGCACGACGCCGCCTGCATTGTGCGCGAGGACAAAATCATCGCGGCCGGCTGCTTCCTTCCGCTCACGACGAGGAGCGACTTGAAGAAGACTTTCGGAACCAGGCACAGGGCCGCAATCGGAACCAGCGAGCAGACCGACGCGGTGGTTCTGATAGTTTCCGAGGAGACAGGCGCCATCAGCTTGGCCTACGACTCGAAGTTCGACTACGACCTCACGGTGGAGCAGATTCTCCCGACCTTGGACAAGCTTTTGAACAACGACAGCGAAAAGGGGCAGGCGAAAAAGGAGCCTGCCGATAAGGAAAAAAACGAGTAGGGGCAATCAGGGGAAGAATCGATGAAGAATGTCAAGACATTGAAAAGCGACTTGTACGAATTTGTCAGACGGCTCATTCGCGAGAAGAAGGTGAACTTCCCGGCCTTGGTCGTCTGTTTTTCCATATCGTGCTTGATAGTCTGGGTCTACAACAGCCAGAAAGTCGAAAGCAAGACCGTGAGCGCGGAACTTCAGATAGAGAACAACGGAAACGGAGGCTTCATCCAGTCCAGTCCGCCTTCCAAACAGTACATACAAATCAGCTTGAAGGGGGAGAACGCCGAACTTTTCGACGCGTCGGATTTCACTCCGTACATCGACTTGAGCTTCGTGTCGTCCAGCGGAACGCAGAAACTCCCCGTTCTTTTGCGTCTCTCTGACAGGGCGAAAAGTTCGATTCTTCTTGAGACGAGGTGCGAGCCTAGCCATGTGGAAATCGGCGTTGACCAGATAATCACCGGCTTCATCGATGTGGAGCCTGTCATAGCGGGGACTCCTGCCAACGGATACGAGGTGAAGTCCACCGTGATAGAGCCGTCCCGGATAATGGTCAAGGGACCGAAGTCGATAATCGAGGGGAAGAATTTTGTCCAGACAAAGGCCGTGAACGTGTCCAACGCTAGGACCAGCTTCAAGAGCGAGAACGTCGGAATCGAGGACACGCTTTTCCTTTCCTCGGTTTCGGATTCGCTGGTGGACGTCGAGGTGGAAATCGTGCCTGTGATGGCGAGGAGGACCCTCAACCAGATTTCCGTGAGCTACAAAAACATCGACCCGAGGCTTGAGCTTTCGAGCGTGACCGACAACATATCGGTGGACATCTTCGGAAACAAGAGCGATGTGGACTCTTTCTCCGTTCCCAGGGATTTTGTAGTGGTCGATTGCTCTTCTGTCCATTCGGCTGGAAAATTCAACCTGCCTGTTTCCATAAATGTGCCTTCGTATCTTGAGTTGACCGGCGAAATCTACAAGAATCTTGCAGTCTCGTTCAATACGAAAGCCGTTCAGGTCGAAAATAAAAGTGTGGTCGAGTACACAGTGGAGAGCGTGCAGCCCGCCGAGGAAGGCCATGTCGAAGAAGAGGACGGTTCTGAATGAGCGGAAACGTGACTGGAGTGGAGGGGGCATGATATTCGGAATCGGTACTGACATATCAAAAGTGTCCCGCTTTTCAAAATGGGTGAGGAATCCAGATTTGATAAGGCGGTTCTTCAACGACAGGGAAATCGTGGAAGTCGATTCGGAGTCCCTTGAGAGGAGAATCCAATCTCTTTCCGAGCACTACGCCGCCAGGTTCGCGGCCAAGGAGGCTTTTTCAAAGGCTTTGGGAACCGGCTTCGTGGGGTTGGAGCTTTCCGATTTCGGAATAGTCAACGATTCAAGCGGAAAACCGGAATTTTGTTTTGGTGAGAAGACTCTTGAACGAATTTCAGATATCACGGGCGATGATTTTCTCGTCCATGTTTCAATAAGCCACGAGAAGGAATATGCGACGGCCTTCGTCGTAATAGAAACCGGTGGAAAAAAGGAGAACTGAAGAAAATGCTAAGAAAAAAAGAGCCAGAAGTGAAGAAGCCTGGAAAAATATCTTTCAGGTCCAAGGACAAGTGCCTTTGCCCAGTCTGCAACAGGGAATTCGAGAAAGAGGAGCTTTTCAAGGGGCGCGTGAACGCGGGCGAGTTGACCGACGAACTGCACCGACTGTATGTTCCGACCGCGAAATTCGGCGAGGTCTTTCCGCTCATCTATTCTGTTGGGGCGTGTCCCCGCTGCCATTTGGCTCTCCTCTGGTCGGATTTCATGGCGATAAAGGACGACAAGGCCAGCCTGAACGCCCTCCGCGACGACGACTTTAACAGGCAGAACGCGGTCAAGGCCATTTTCCCGAACTACGACCTGAGGCGCGACCGAACCTTGCTGGACGGAGCCGCCATGTACTATCTCGCGCTCCTCTCATACGAGAAAATCGACCTCGCCTATTCCCCGACCTTCAAGCGCGCCATGCTTTCCGTTAGGCTTGCCTGGCTTTGCGATGAGCTGAACAAGAAGTCTCCGGGAAGAAACTTCGACTACATATCGAAAATGTTCTATAAAAAGTCCCTCTTCTTCTACGGACAGACGCTCATAAACGAGCAGATGGGAACGGAGCCTGTCGGAAACCTCCCGTCATACGGACCGGACACCGACTTCAACTACGGCTACAACGGAATCATCTACATGAACGCCATCCTCGAGTACAAGTACGGCCAGACCAAGGACATGAACCTGCGCTTCAAGAAATTCGGCGAGAACAAACGCTCAATCGCTCGCATCTTCGGAATCGGAAAGTCCAACAAGGAAAAGCCGGGACCGCTTCTGGAGCACGCCCGCAACCTCTACGATTTGCTGAACAAGGAACTGAAGGACGCGAATTCAATCGAAGCCGACATTCCCGACGATGAAGAGTAGCAAAGGGGATTTTCGGAATTGAAGAACATACTGCTGAACATCTCCTACGACGGAACGGACTTCTGCGGCTGGCAGAGGCAGGATTTCGCCGACAAGGGAAAGGCCGTCCGCACTGTGCAGGGCGAATTGGAGGCCGCTCTGGAAAAACTTTTGAAGCGGAAGGTCAACCTGTACGGAAGCGGCCGCACGGATTCCGGTGTCCACGCAGCCGCTCAGGCCGCCAACTTCTTCTCCCCGATAGACTCCATTCCGCCTGAGCGTTATGTCCAGGCGTTGAATTCGTTCCTGCCTCACGACATACGAATCAACTCTTCAAGGGAAGTGCCGGAGTCGTTCAACGCGCGCTTTTCGGCGACGAGCAGGACCTACCGCTATTTTCTGCACTGCGGGCAAAGCCCACTCGCGAGCGAGATGCGCTATGTCTGGCCGCTCCACCGCTATCCCGACCTCCGCGTGCTCAACGAGATGGCTTCGTGCCTGAGGGGCGAGATTGACTGCGCCACGTTCGCCGCCGCGGGCGACCAGAGCCTTTCCACGAACAGGTACATCGACAACGCAGTCTTCTATCCAGATTCCACGAACGGCGAGAGGATTGTCTTCGAGATAAGCGCGAACGCGTTCCTCTGGAAAATGGTTCGGAGCCTTACAGGAAGCCTGGTTTTCTTTGAAAAGACCGGGAAGGACGCTTCGTTTTTCAAGAGCGCGCTTGAGAGCCGCGACAGGAAAAGGGCGGGACCTACAGCCCCTCCGAACGGCCTTTTCCTTTGGAGCGTGAGCTTCGACGGAATCAGGCGGCACGTCTGACGATTCTCCCCTAGAACCGTAAACTGAAGAATTCCCCGTTATAATTATTCTTATTGGTACGAAGTGAAAAATCGAACAAAGAAAAAAGGGGGCGTCTATGTTCAGTATCAAGAAGAAACTAATTTTGAGCAATCTTGCTCTCGTGTTTTTCGCGGGTCTGCTCATTGTGACTCCGACTCTGCTGGTCATGATGGGCACGTTGGAGTCGAGAATCAACGAGCTTGTCTATTCCCGCATGGAAAATTCCGTGACGGCGGTGAACCATTATCTTGGAAAGGCTCTTTCTGTTTCGGAAACAGTCGCGAACTACGCTGCGAACCATGAATACATAGACTATGACGAGACCGAAAATTGGTTCTCAAAAATATCGGGCGATGACGAGGCGATAATGGCGGTTTATTACACCGACACAGTTCCGTATCCCCAGGGCGGCTTCATGGTGATGGGCCCCCACTGGGTGCCGGAGCGTTCTTCATGGGACCAGACGACGCGTGCCTGGTACAAGAAGGCCACGGCCACCGACCATACGATTTTGACTGAGCCGTATGTCGACGCCATGTCCGGAAAGCTTGTCACGGCGGTGGCGACGGCGGCCTATGGCAGTGGCGGAAGGCTTGTCGGCTGCGCATCCGTGAACATCGGCCTTGACCAATTGAATCCGGAGATAGAAAAGCTCAAGATTTCCAAGTCGGGAGTCTCATTCCTTCTCGGCACGGACGGAAAATACATAACGAACGGCGACAACGGCAAGATTCAGAAATCTGCGTTTTCCGATGACTTCCCCGAACTTTCAAAATGCCTGTCGAACAGCGTTGACAACGATTTTTTCATCATGCTGGACGCTCCCGGCGGAATGTATTTCGCCGCAAGAAAAGTTTCGGACGTCACTGGCTGGCTTCTTGTTACAGCGGGTCCCAGAAGTGAGCTTTTCGCCGAGGTCTATTCGAGCATAAACACTGCGATTGTGATTCTCGTTCTGATAATGCTTGCCTCCTCCGTCCTTGTCCTTCTGATTTCGAGGGCGATAGTGAAGCCGATTCTCTCGGTGGATTCAGCGATAAACGAAATCGCAAGCGGAAACGCCGATTTGACAAAGAGAATCAGGGTGAAGTCCGACGACGAAGTTGGAAGCCTTGTGAAGGGCTTCAATGTGTTTGTCGAAAAGCTCCAGCACATAATTTCCAAGGTCAAGGATTCCAAGAGCGACCTCGGAACCGTCGAGACGAATTTGCAGGCCCGCGTGCAGGAGACTTCCAGCTCGATAACCCAGATTCTGGCGAACATCGACAGCGTTGGAAGGCAGGTCGGAAACCAGGTTTCTGCCGTGAACCAGACTGCCGCCGCGGTGGAGGAAATCGCGGAGAACATCAACAGCCTCGGAAGAATGATAGACAACCAGTCGTCGAGCGTGTCGCAGGCGAGCGCGGCTGTGGAGCAGATGATTGGAAACATAAATTCCGTGAACATGTCGGTAGAGAAGATGGCCTCGTCGTTCGAGCTTCTCCAGAAAAATGTGGACGAGGGCGTTGAGCAGCAGAACACCGTGGCGCGGCAAATCGAGGAGGTCGAGCGGCAGTCCAAGGCCTTGAAGGAGGCCAACACCGCAATCGCCAGCGTGGCGAGCCAGACGAACCTTCTCGCGATGAACGCCGCCATCGAGGCCGCCCATGCCGGTGCCGCCGGAAAAGGCTTCTCCGTGGTCGCCGACGAAATCCGAAAACTCTCCGAGACTTCGAGCGCGCAGTCGAAGAAAATCGGCCAGGAACTCAAGAACATCTCGAACACAATCGAGGCGGTCGTCGTTTCGTCCAAGGTCAGCACGGAGAATTTCAGCAAGGTGAGCGGCGAGATTTCCAACACCGACCAGCTTGTGAGGCAGATTCATGCGGCAATGGAAGAGCAGAAGGAAGGCTCGACGCAGATTGTGGACGCCCTCAAGATGATGAACGACAGCACCGCCGAGGTGAAGTCGTCTTCAAGGGAGATGACGGAAGGCAACAAGTTGATTTTGAACGAGATTCAGAATCTCCAGAATTCGACATACGTCATAAAGAACAGCATGGACGAGATGGGTGCCCAGCACATAAACGAGACAGGCTCTGCCCTTTCCGACATTACCGAGCAGGTGGACAAGTCTGTCTGCGAAATCGGGGAGGAAATCGACCAGTTCAAGGCCTGATTTTTCAGAACACCGAGTCCATCGCGAGCATGAGCGCGAACCCCACCGAGAAGCCGATTGTGCAGATGTCGGTCTTCTCGTCCCTCGTCGCTTCGGGAACAAGCTCCTCGATTACGACGTAGAGCATGGCTCCTGCCGCGAAAGAAAGAAGGTAGGGGAGGAACGGAAGGACCAGCGACGTGAGCAGGATTGTGATTGCCGCCGCGACAGGCTCCACGGCTCCGGAGAGCGTCCCGTAGAGGAAGGACTTTAGTTTTCCGTTGCCTTCGCTTTTCAGCGGTATGGAGACGACGGCGCCTTCCGGGAAATTCTGTATGGCGATTCCGACCGAAAGCGCGATTGCGTCCGCGAGGGAGATTGCGTTCCCGCCGCTCATGGAACTTGCGAAGACGACACCGACTGCCATTCCTTCTGGGATGTTGTGCAGCGTGATTGCCAGGAAAAGCATCATCGTCCTGCTCGTTTTCTTCACGGACGATTCAGGCCCCTCCGGTTTGTTCGCCATGGCGTGCAGGTGCGGCGTGATTTTGTCGAGCAGGAACAGAAAGCCGATTCCGAGGAAGAAGCCCACGAGAACCGGGACGACCGCCATTTTCCCCATGTCCTTGTTCATCTCGGCCGCGGGAAGGAGGAGCGACCACACGCTGGCCGCCACCATCACGCCCGCGGCGAAGCCCAAGAGCAAACGCTGGACGGAATCGTTCATCCTCTTCTTCATCAAAAAAACGCAGGCCGAGCCGAGCGTCGTCCCCAAGAACGGAATCGAAAGTCCCAACGCGATAGAATCCATTTCCACCTCCTGTCCATTCATTTTAGCTGAAAAAACACCCGGCAACACCGTTTTCCCATCTAAATGATAGCCTTTTCTCAAGAGAACGCTTTTTTCCTTTACAACCCGAATTTTGTTTTGTAGATTGAAATTCAGTTGCCGGTTGAAGCCGGAGTATTTTTTTTGCAAGGAGTTTTATATGAACGAAACATTGAAGGTTCTTGAGTCCAGAAGAAGCTGCAGGAAATTCGTCGCGGGCAAGATGCCGAGCGAGGAAGAGTTGAAGGTCGTCGTCAGGGCAGGCACTTTCGCGCCGAGCGGAAGGGGGATGCAGCCCGTGAAGATACTGGTCGTGACCAACAAGAATTTGCGCGACAGGCTGAGCGTTGAGAACGCGAAAATCATGGGAAGGGAAGGAATCGACCCGTTCTACGGCGCGCCCGCCATCCTCGTCCTCGTCGCCGACAAGTCGTCCCCGATGCGCCATTTCGACGGCGCGCTCGTGGCCGGAAACCTTCTGAACGCCGCGGAGAGCCTGGGTCTTGGCGGCATCTGGATCCACCGCGCGAAGGAGGAGTTCGACTCGGACTTTGGAAAGAAAATCCTCTCGGACTTGGGCATTGAAGGCGACTACGAGGGAATCGCGCACATTGCTCTCGGCTACCCGGAGGAGGGCGGAAAGGCTCCTGCCGCTCCGAGAAAGGAGAACGTGTACTGGGTGAGATGAGCCCCCTCACAAAAGCGAGGTCGGGTCCACGTCGCATTCGATGTAGAGATTGCTTGGTGTGCGGTAGCCGTAGATGAACTCCCGCGCCATGGCCTGCATTATCTGGATGTTGGGGCCGCGGAGGAGAATCTGGTTCCTGTAGTTGTCGTTCAGCTTGTATATCGGGCACTCGGAGGGGCCGAGGATTTCGGTCTCGTCGCACTGCTCTGCGATTTTTGGGTTCTTGCTCTGCCTGCGGATTTTGTCGAGGATGTCGCCGAGGAGGCTTCCGCCCTTGTCGGCCATGACCGCGCTCACTTCTTCGGACGGGGAGCGGAAGACGAGCTGCACCATGCGCGAGAACGGGGGAAAGCCGGTCGCCTCCCTTGCCTCTATCTCTTCGTCGTAGAATCTGCTGATTTCGCCCCGCACGGCGTAGTCTATCGGCTCGTTCAACGGGTTGTAGGTCTGGACGAGAACTTTTCCGTCCGGGAAGAACCTGCCGGCGCGCCCGGCGACCTGCGTTATGAGCGCGAACGTCCTTTCCGAGGCGCGGAAGTCCGGCATGTGCAGTCCCGTGTCCGCCTGAATCACGCCCACGAGCTTGAGGTTCGGAAAGTTCAAGCCCTTGGCGACCATCTGTGTTCCAAGGAGGATGTCGTACTCGCCTTTCTTGAACGCCTCGATTTTCTCCGGCAGCTCCTTCGCCGTCACGCTGTCCGTGTCGAGCCTGATGACGCGGGCGAGCGGGAATTTCGCCTTCACCTCGTTCTCTATGTACTCCGTCCCGAATCCAGAATAGCCGATGTCGAGGGAGCCGCATTCCGGGCACTTCTGGGGCTGCTCGACGGACCAGCCGCAGTAGTGGCAGCGGAGCCTCTTGTCCTTTTTGTGCAGCGTCATCGACACGGAGCAGTTCTTGCACTTCATGTCGTATCCGCACGAGTTGCACCTGAAATAGTGGGAGAAGCCGCGCCTGTTGAGAAAGAGAATCGTCTGCCGTTTTTCGTTGAGGGTCTCGTCTATTTCCTTCCTGAGTTCTGGCGATATGCAGCCTGTGTCGGCCGGGCATTTCGTCAGGTCCACGCATTCTATCGTCGGCATCGCGCCGCCAGCGAGCCTTTTCGTGAGCGTGTGGGGGATTATCGTCCTGTCCTTCATCATCTTCCACGCCTCCACGCTCGGTGTCGCGCTTCCCATCAAGAGCGGAATCTTGTGTCTGAAGCACCTGTGCATGGCCACCTGCCTGGCGTGGTATCTTGGAGTCGAGCCCGACTTGTACGAGCCGTCGTGCTCCTCGTCTATTATGATGAGTCCAAGGTCGGGCACCGGGGCGAACACCGCGCTTCTCGCTCCGACCACGACGCGCGCCTCTTTCGAGAGAATCCTGTTCCATTCCTTGAGCTTCTGGCTTGGGGTGAGGGCGGAGTGGAGGACGGCCGCCGTGTTTCCGAACCTTGCGACCACAGCGTCCACGACCTGTTTTGTGAGCGATATTTCAGGGACTAGGTAGATGACGCCCTTGCCCTTCGCGAGGATTTCGTCGGCCGCCTGCAGGAAAACTTCCGTCTTTCCGGTTCCCGTTGGCCCGTAGAGGTAGTGGAGCAGTTTCCCGTCCTCCTTTTCAGATTCCGCGACTATATCGTCTACCGCCCGCCGCTGTTCCTCGGAAAGTTCCTTCTTTTGAAAATCCGTGTTGTCCGCGTCCGAAAAGCCCATTCCCCCGATTTCGGTCTCGCGCTTGCCGCCTGGAATCATCATTGATATGGCTTCTCCAACCGAGCAGATGTAGAAATTCGACACCCAGTTCGCCATTTCGATTGTCTCTTCCGTGAATGTCCTCTCCTTGTCTATGACTTTCTTTATGGGGCGTATCTTTGCCGGGTCGAATCCGAGGTCCTTCGGAAGCTCGTCGAATTCGCCTATGACGAAGCCCTTCGCGCTGGAATTCCCGAATCTCATGTCGACGCGCTTTCCGACGAGGCTTTCCCCCTCCAAGTCCGGGAGGTTTTGGTATGTGAAGGACTGGAGCATCGGCTTGTTCAGCACTATTTCCAAATATTTTGCCATTTCGTTTTTCTTTTCCTTGAAACTGTTCTATTTTCTTCTATATGTCTATTGCTTTTCGTATTCGGGGTTGAGCTGCCGGAGCATTTCGCGGAAAATCTTCAAATCTTCCCATGCAGTTCTCTTGTTCCTCGGGTCGTGGAGCAATGCGCTGGGGTGGTACGTTGTCATTAAGGGAATCCCCTTGTAATCGAGGATTTGGCCGTGCAGTTTTATCACTCCGTTCGATGTCCTGAGCAGATTCTTCACGGCGGTGCTTCCTGCCGCAAGAATCGCTTTCGGCTTGAGCACGGCTATCTGCGCTTGGAGGAAGGAAATGCAGGCGTCTGCCTCTTCCGGGAGCGGGGTTCTGTTCTTCGGCGGGCGACACTTCACGATATTCGCGATGTAGCAGTTCGTCGTCCTCGAAAGTGATATCGCCGCGAGCATCTTGTCCAGAAGCTGCCCTGCTGGGCCCACGAAAGGAAGTCCGCTCAAGTCCTCCTGCTCGCCAGGTCCCTCTCCCACGACGAGCACGAACGGGTTCTCCACGCCCATGCCGGGGACGGTGTTCGTCCTGCCTTCGCACAGGCGGCACCTTCTGCAGGCGGCGATTTTCTTCGCCAGGCGGTCGAGCTTTTCTCTTTTCCCATCAAAATCCGCTCCCGCTTGTCCGCCTTTCCCGGATGACGATATCTCTTCGAGCAGGCTGTCGGCGAGGGAGGCTTCCGCCTTCGTCTCCATGTCGTCTATGAGGTTCGGAGTCTCCTTCGGGAATGTGGGCGACGAGAAGCCGTATATGCAGTCGGAAGATTTTTTGAGCAAATCGTATATCTGAAGTTTGTCGTTTCGTGTCATTTGTTCGATTTTAGTGCAATTTTGTTGAATTGTTTACCTTGTAGTGGTTTATTGTTTTTCGATGAAAAGTTATCTTTTAAAAACGTATGAAAATCGCAATGTTCACGGACGCATACTTTCCGCGCATCAACGGCGTGGCGGTTTCTGTCCGCTCCTACGCAGGCGAGCTGACCAAGCTCGGCCACGAGGTCGCCGTGGTGTGCCTCGAATATTCCGAGGAGCAGCAGAGGACGTCTTCTTTCGACGAGAAGAGCAACGACAGGATGTCTCCGTTCAAAATCATCAGGATTCCTTCCTCCAAGACGGTCTTTTCAAAAGAGGACAGGATGATTCGAATCGACAAATGGCTGCTCATTAAAAAGACCATGGACCGTTTCCGCCCGGACGTGATACACATCAACTCCGAGTGGACTGTCGGCTATTTCGGGGCGATGTACGCGAGGCACCGCCACGTTCCGTTCGTCTTCACGTTCCACACGATGTGGGAGGACTACCTTGCGAACTACGTCAACTTCCTCCCTGACTTCACACTGAGGAAAATCGGCAGGAGCGTGGTGAAGTTCTACCTGAAGAGGGCGAACGTCATAATCGCGCCCACCGAGAGAATCGCTTCCGTCGTGAAGGACTACGGCATTGACAAGAGCGTGGACATCCTTCCAACGGGAATCCCGGACGAGCAGTTCCAGTACTCTTTCGCGCGCTCTTTCCAGATTTCATCCAGGCTCAACAAGACTTTCCCGCAGCTCAAGGGGAAGAAGATTCTGCTTTTTGTGGGGCGCATAGTGAAGGAGAAGAACCTTCCGTTCCTTTTCGACGTGCTCTCGAATGTGCGGAGAAGGTTTCCCAAGACCGCGCTTCTTTTCGTGGGCGGAGGGCCGTACCTTGAGGAGCTTGAGGAGGAGGCCGAGAGCCGGGGGCTTTCGGATTCCGTGGCGTTCGCGGGCTACATCGGGAGCGACGACCTCGTGTACTTCTACCGCATGGCGAGCGTCTTCGTCTTCCCGAGCAAGACCGAGACGCAGGGTCTTGTGACCGTGGAGGCGATGCTCTCCGGGCTTCCAGTCGTGGCGATTGGCGAGATGGGGACCGTGGACGTGATGGACGGGGACCACGGCGGCTTCATGGTGGCCGACGACCTTGAGGAATTTTCGGGGCGGGTGGTCGAGCTGATGTCGAACCAGAATCTCAGAAAGCAGAAGTCGAAGGAGGCGCTGGCGTGGGGGGCGAAATGGAAGATTTCGAACCTGACACCGACACTCGTCAAGTGCTACGAGAAGGCCGTGAAGATTGTTGAGGGCTTCTACGATTCCGAATCCGAGAAGCTCTGGGACGAATTCGACTCCGAATTCCGCATGGAAGTGGGGATAGACGAGTCCGACTTTGAAATCCGAGGCGGTTTTGATGGCGATGAAAAGTAATTTGAATTTTTAGACAGGGGATTTTTTTATGAGAAAAGTTTTTCGCACCGGCGTGTCTTTTTTCGCGCCGTTTTTTTTCTGGGCGTTCTGCAGTTTTCCTTCTTTCGCATCTCAGCGTGGGGCGCAGGAGCTCATCGAATGCGGACACTGGGTCTACGACGCGTTCAAGGAGATTTCTCTCGAGTGCGGGCTTGTGAATTTCGCCGACTCCACTCCGATTTCGATTCAGCAGCTAAAACTCTACATGAGCGAAATTGATGAAGAGAAGCTCAGCGAGTCTGGAAAGAGGCAGCTTGAGAGAATCAACTCTTACCTTGCCGAGTCGAACCTTTCGTTCGGATACGACATTCTTTCGGTTGGAATCGAGCCTTCCGTGAGCCTCGAAGGTTTCTACAAGAGCGAGGACGATTTGGACTGGGTGTGGGACCGCTACGAGAGGAAGCCGATGCTCGGAGTTCCGTTCAAGATAACGGTGGGCGACTACGTTACGATGAGCATGGACACGATTCTTTCCCAGAACAAGGGCGCTTCGCTCCACGACGACAACTATTCGAACATACTCTACAATCCCGACGACTTCGACATAAACTTCCCAGACACTGCCTACTTGAGCACGGGAATGATGCTCTCGGAGAAGACCGGCTTCGCCTTCCAGCTGGGGAAAGGCTCAAGGAACATCGGCGACACCATGATGGGAAGCGTAATCTGGTCTGACTACCTCACGGGCGTCTCCTACGGCCAGCTCGAATTCTACTGTCCAGTCTTCAAGTACACGGGCACCGTCTCGCAGTTCAACGTGGACAAGTACGTCTACGCGCACCAGATTGACGCCCGCTTCTTCCAGAAATTCCAGCTCACGGTGTTCGAGGGGCTTCTAGTCAACGCTCCGCTTGAGCTCCGATATTTGAATCCGTGGACGATTCTGCACGGCTGGGCGGCATGGAGGGACTACGAGCCTGACGAGGACGACCCCGAGAGCCACACCTGCGACTACATGGGCGTGAAGGCGCAGTTCGCCCCTGTGGACAATCTCCGCGTCTACGGACTTTTCGCGATGACGCAGTTCCAGACGGCCTACGAGAGGTCGAACTACCCGGACACGCCGACCCCGAACGGACTCGGCGCGCAGATCGGAACCGAGTACTACGTTCCGTACAAAGGCGGCCGCTTCCGCTTCGGAATCGAGGGCTACTGGGCCGACCCGTACCTCTACATAAAGGAAAGCCCGAACTGGTCGATGGTGAGGACTTACAGCGAGAACATGGGCGACAAGGCGATTTTCTACGAGTGGATTGGCTCTCCGTTCGGTCCCGACACTATTTCGGGCGAGCTGCAGGCGGGCTACGAGGTTCCGGGGAAGTGGTCGGTCAACTTCACATATCTCTTCATGGCGAGGGGGGAGCAGTCCGGCACGAACGTGTTCAAGTACTACGACGAGAACGGCGACGTTAGGTGGGGCGGACAGAAGACCGAATTCGACACCGACAATACAGAGGACACTTCGTGGTGGGCTTATCCCGACAAGGACAGCCAGGAGGACTGGGAGAGCAACCGCGACAAGTCCTCTCCGTCGGGCACCGTCGAGTACGTGAACCGCTTCGCCGTCCGGGGCGTCTACCATGCCAACGACTGGCTCAAGTTCACTTTGCAGCCGGCGTTCGTCTTCACGTTCAACAACGGCAACGTATCGGGCGAGAGCCGGCAGGGAATGGAGGTCGCGTTCGCCGTGGACATCGACTTGTGCAAGTTGAAGAAATAGATTGAAAAACAATTTGAAAAAAAAAGAGGGAAAATAGAAAAATGTTCTGCAGAAAATTGAAGGCGCTTGCCGTTTCGGCTTTGCTTTTATTGTCGTTTTCAGCCTTGTCCGCGCAGGTCTCGGTGGACCCGAACGACAGATTCTATGAGGAGGTTCAAGCGTGGAGCCTCCGCGGGCTTGTCGAAAAACCGCTTCCGCAGCTCCGTCCTTATCCGCTTTCCGTCATAAGGGACGTTCTTTCGACCATAATGGAAAATGAAAACGGAAATGCGCTTGATAGCGATGTTGAACTCGCTTCCGAGGAGTACGAGCGCATTTTTGGAAAGAAATTCCATGTTTTTTCGAGGCTCGGCGCCGACGGAAAAATATCGAGCGTGGACTACGACGAAAATTCAGGGGGCGAGGACGAGACCGTCAAGGCTAAGAACATCCGCGCCGAAATCGGTGTGCGGGGGGACGCGGACTTGTTCAAGCTCGTATCGCTCGGATACAGCCTTTCGCTCTACGGCGAGACGAAGGAGAGCTTTGGCGACTACGCTCCTCTTTTCGTGAACAAGGATGTGGATTCAATCTACGACGCGTCCGAAATCGGGCCTTTCAACACGTATTCGAATCTCAACACGAACGCGCAGGTCGGTGTGGACTGGCTCTACTCGACAGTTGGCATTTCCAGAATCGGCTTCGGGGATTTTCTTGGCGAGGGGCTCGCGCTGAACGACACGGGCTACCATTCCACGAACCTGACTTTCAACGTGACCCGCGACAAGTGGAGCTTCTGCACTGTGCTTGAGTCGATTGGCGCCACCGACAACCTGGGCGGGAACCTCTCCGACAACAAATTCCTCGTCTTCCATTCGGTGAGATTCGACATCTCGAAGAAATTCTCTCTTTCGTACTACGAGAACATCCTTTTCGGACCCGGCTTCGATTTGACCTACATGTTCCCGGCTCCGCTCATCGCCGTGCAGACAATCGGAGGCGCCGCCTCGAATTTGCAGATGGGGCTTCTCTTCGACTACCGCCCGATTCCGGGCCTTCTCTGGTCCACCGACCTTTTCATCGACGACTTTGCCGTGAACGACATCGTGAAGCTCGACCTCGACTCCAAGTACCGCTTCGCCCTCCAGTCCGGCCTAATCTATTATCCTTCCGGCTCTTCAGTGAAGAAGCTTTCGATGAACTACACATGCGTCATGCCTTACGTCTACTCGCACTGGGAATACGACGCGAACAACGACGGAGTGATGAGCGGGGAGGCGTACAACTACCAGAACTACACGAACAACGGCCTCCAAATCGGCTCGCCCCTCTATCCGAACTCGGACGCCGTGAAGTTCAACGCCTCTTTCAATCCGGTAAAGAATTTGACTGTCGACCTTTCGACCCTCTTCTCCCGCCACGCCAATTCCGCCGAGGACTTCAACGACTCCGACGCGGCCGAGTACGTTCTTTCCAAAAAAGGCCAGTACGCCACGAACGGAACGGCCTTCATGCAGCAGATGTTCACCGGCGACGGAACCGGCAAGCACGTGAACCAGGCGTGGAACCGTTTGGGCTTCATGACGAGCGACCACAAGATGTACGTCTGCCAGGCGGGACTTTCCGCCCAGTACGACTTTCCGAAGACAAGGGGAGGGCAGTTCTCCCTCAAACTCGGCTACACGTTCGAGTACGTCAGGAACGCCAACGTGAACACGAACGTCTACGAGGGCGGCACAATCGATTGGACTGACAACGAGGACGGAACCTACACTGTGGGTGAGAGCACCTACTCAAGCTGGGACGAGTTGAAGGAATCGAGCGAAGTCCAGAACGCGGTTGCGACCCAGCTCCAGGACTGGATTGACCAGCTCTACGACGAGGTGAACCACTATTTTTCAGTCTCGGTGAAGTACCAGTATTAGGGAATGAAAATTGGAAAGTTGAAAGATGGAAACGGTGAATTGAAGGTTGAAAAATTTTCAATTTTCCGTTTTCTTTTTCCCATGTTCGTTTCGACTTCGCTCAATGACCGCATTTCGACTTCGCTCAATGACCGCGGTTGCTGAGCTGTTCCCTGAGCGACGGTTGCCGAGCGGAGTCGAGGCAAGTCGAAGCACGGTTGCTGAGCGGAGTCGAGGCATAATTTTCCCTATTTCAAGAGCAATGGCTTGTTCTTCAACAACTGTGCAATCAAATTGCTATAAACAGAAATATCATCTGTAAGAGTGATGGTCGTTACCTTTCTGCCGCCGTCTTTTGAACTTGCTCCACAGTGGTATATTTTTTCGTCTGGAGTTCCGTAATCAAGAATTATGTAACGGTCGTGGAAAATCTTTCCCGCTTCTTTGATGTCGATTTTAAGGCCAGGATACTCTTTGCAAAAATCATCAAACTCGACTTTATGGAGACCGTTGTTCGTGT
>CAMHLH010000020.1 GCA_946185925.1 uncultured Treponema sp. | reverse complement strand
CCAGAAATCGGCTTTTTCTAGCAACTAAACAAAGACTTTTCAAACGACTGAAAGCCAACCTTAAGAACAAGGCTGGCTTTCAGTTTTTTAGGCGAATATAAAACAAAAAATATGGAGTATAAAATGGACGTTCAGAGCATAATCAAAAATCTTCATCCGCTCGAAATCAAAGTTTTGCTGAATTACACAGAGAAAGATGAGCTTTCCTCTGACAAACTTCAGAATGAGTTGAACTACAAAGAGGGGCACGCGAACCAGGCGTTCTCTTGGCTCGGTGGAAAGAACCTTCTTTCCGTCATAAGCAGGACTCCGCACACCTACTACGAAATCACGGATTTGGGTCGCGATTATGCCAAAAACGGAACTCCGGACGAGAAAATCATCGCGTTCGTGAAAGAGAACGGAGCGAAGACTCTGCCGGAAATCGCGGCGGGAGCCGGACTTGAGCAGAAGGACGTGGGTTCGGCGTTCGGACAGCTCTCAAAGGACGGAGTTCTCAAGATGAACGCCGAAAAGAAGGCCGAGTACACGGGCGCACCAATTCCAGCGAGAATCACAATAGCGAAATCTCTTTTTGAAAGGGCCGCCGCTTCCGAAAATGGCCAGCTCGACAACGCCGCTCTGACTGACGAAGAGAAGAAAGTCATCAGCGCATTCGCAAAAAAACGCGGTGCAGCCGACTCTCCGTTCAAAATCATCGAAAGGGAATCTGTCCTCTACAGGCTCTCTGAGCACTTCAAGGAAGTCGTCTCCGCCCTCAAGAGCGCGGGAATCACGGGCGAGGAAATCGGCGCGCTCGACTCCAAGATGCTCGCTTCCGGCGAATGGAAGAAGGGAACCTTCCGCGGCTACAACATCTCGATTCCGCCGGCGCGCATCATCCCCGGCCGCACAAATCCTTACGTCCAGTTCCTTGAGCACGTGAAGGACAAGCTCTGCTCGCTCGGCTTCCAGGAGTACGACGGACCGCTCGTGGAGACGGAGTTCTGGAACGGCGACGCGCTCTTCATGCCGCAGTTCCACGCAGCCCGCGACATCCACGACGTCTACAGAATCAAGAATCCAACGCACGCGAAATCAATCGAGGAACCGTGGCTCACAAACGTGGCGAACACTCACAAGGACGGAGGAAACACTGGAAGCCGCGGCTGGAACTACGACTTCGACCACGAATTCACAAGAAGGCTCGTTCTCCGCTCTCAGGGAACGGTTTTGTCGGCCCACCAGCTGCACAAGGCGGAGATTCCTGGAAAATACTTCGGAATCGCGCGCTGCTTCCGCTACGACAAAGTAGACGCGACCCACCTCTCGGACTTCTACCAGACAGAGGGAATCATTGCGGGCGAGGACGTGAACCTCCGCACTCTCCTCGGAATGCTTGAGATGTTCGCGAAGGAAGTCGCGGGCGCAACCGAAGTAAAATATGTTCCTGGCTACTTCCCGTTCACGGAGCCTTCTGTGGAAGTCCACATCAAGCACCCGGTCTTGGGTTGGTTCGAGCTTGGCGGAGCTGGAATCTTCCGTCCGGAAGTGACGAAGGCGCAGGGCGTTGATGTACCTGTTCTCGCATGGGGAATGGGAATCGACCGCATGGCTCTCATGGCTCTCGGCTTGAACGACCTTAGGGAACTGTTCAGCGAGAACATCGAGGAAGTGCGCTTGAGAAAGGCGAAATTCTAAAAATCACCAAAGGCAAATAAAAAGCCTCGTTGGAGAGTTGAACTTCAAAAGTTGAACTTCCAACGAGGCTTTTTTCATCCTAAACGGCTATCACAAGGCGGCCTTGAGGGCTTCGATCTTGTCGGTCTTTTCCCAGTTGAAGCCGTCGCGTCCGAAATGGCCGTAGGCGGCTGTCGGCCGGTACTTCACGTTCCTCAAGTCGAGCGTCTTTTCGATGCCGGCAGGAGTGCAGTCGAAGACCTTCTTCACGGCGTCGACGATTTTCTGGTTCTCGACAGTCTCGGTGCCGAAAGTGTCAACGGAAATCGAAACCGGGTACGGATAGCCAATCGCGT
Source organism: uncultured Treponema sp. (assembly GCA_946185925.1). Classification (GTDB taxonomy): domain Bacteria; phylum Spirochaetota; class Spirochaetia; order Treponematales; family Treponemataceae; genus Treponema_D. The sequence continues at coordinate 15,696 of CAMHLH010000020.1, read as the reverse complement.
ATGAAAGCTGGACTTCGGCGCGGTCGGCAAGACCGGCGGCAACGACGTTCTTCGCGATGTAGCGCGCCATGTAGGCCGCCGAACGGTCTACCTTCGAAGGGTCCTTTCCAGAGAACGCGCCGCCACCGTGGCGTCCCATGCCGCCGTAAGTGTCGACGATGATTTTGCGTCCGGTGAGTCCCGCGTCTCCGTCAGGGCCGCCGATGACGAATTTTCCAGTCGGGTTGATGAGGAATTTCGTGTCGTCCTTCAGGAGGCCTGTCGGCTCAAGAACCGGCTTGATGATTTCGTCGATTATCGTCTTCTTTATCTCGTCGTAGGAGATTCCCTCGTCGTGCTGGTGAGAGATGACGACAGTGTCGATTCTGACGGGCTTCTTGTTCTCGTCGTACTCGACAGTGACCTGGGATTTTGCGTCAGGGCGGAGCCAGTTGATTTTGCCGGACTTCCTGAGCTCCGTCGCCTTCAAGAGAAGCTGGTGGGAATAGATTATCGGGCATGGCATCAATTCAGGCGTCTCGTTGCAGGCGAAGCCGAACATGAGTCCCTGGTCGCCGGCTCCCTGAAGCCCCTTGTACTCGTCGAGGCCGGTTCCGACGACTCCCTGGTTGATGTCGGCGGACTGGGCGTGGAGTTTGTTGACGAATTCGAACTTGTCGGCGTCAAGACCGAAAGCCTCGTTAGTGTAGCCGATGTCGCGGGCGACCTTGCGGGCGATTTTCTCGGCGTTCTCGGCGATTTTCTTGGCGTTCTCCGCGCCGTCGGCACCGTAGAATCCGATTTCGCCTCCAACCAGCACGAAATTCGTCGTGGCGAAAGTCTCGCATGCGACGTGGGCGTTCTTGTCGAGAGAAAGCGCATAGTCGAGAATCGCGTCGGAAATCTGGTCGCAGAGTTTGTCAGGGTGTCCCTCCCCGACTGATTCAGAAGTAAAAAGTTTGTGATTGTTAGATAAGATAGCTGCCATGATGGAACTCCTATTTAGCAAGATTTTGCAGGACCCATACGAGCCTGCTCCCGTTCGCAATTTGGATAAATCAACGGAATGGAAAATGTAATTGAAGTTTAGCTTCTTTCTGTTTGACTATATTCAATTATTGTAAATTCTTCAATCAAAATGATTCTCAAAACAAATCTTGACTTGTTTTAAGATAAAAAAAAGATGTATAATTATTAAATATAAAAAACCTCACAATCGCAAGGTTTTCAGAGATTGTTGCAATAAAAAAAAGCAAAAAAAAGGAGTACAACTATGGCTTTGAAAAAATCCTTCACAAAAGATGGCAAATGCAAAGTGACTTTCACAGTCACAGCAGAGGCTGCACAAGGGGCCAAGACTATCACAATCGCCGGCGATTTCAACAGCTGGTCTTCAACGGAGACACCGCTCAAAAAGAGCAAGGACGGCTCTTTTTCTGTAAAAATCGAACTTGAGGCAGGAAAGGAATACCAGTTCCGCTACCTCATCGACGGAAGCCGCTGGGAGAACGACTGGGCCGCTGACAAGTACATTCCGGCTCCATTCAGCTCTGCCGACAACTCTGTGGTTGTCTGCATCAAATAAGCCTGTTTTTTAAGCAAAACCAACAATCCCGTCAACACGGCGGGATTTTTTTTTCAGCACACGAAGATTTATGACGCAGAATTCATCCCAGCTTTTCGACAGAAGATACTTACTCAGACTCATTTTGCCGCTCGTGGCCGAGCAGTTTCTGGCAATCACGATTGGCGCGTGCGACACGCTCATGGTCTCGTCAATCGGAGAGGAAGGCGTGTCGGGCGTTTCCCTCATCGACCAGTTCAGCCAGTTGATGATTCAGCTTTTCGCGGCTTTCGCAACGGGCGGCGCGGTCGTAAGCTCGCAGTATCTCGGAAACAAATCGCCGGAGAACGCCAAAAAGGCGGCGAAGCAGCTTCTGTACGTCGCGTCGTTTTTGGGACTGGTCATCATCGCAGTCTGCCTGCCGCTAAGAAAGCTGATTCTGAGTACGCTCTACGGAAAGACCGACCCTGCCGTCATGAAGAACGCACTCGACTATTTCGTGTGGATTCTGCTTTCGTTTCCGTTTTTGGCAATCTACAACTCGTCGGCGGCGCTCTTCCGCTCGATGGGAAATTCGAAGCTCTCGCTCAAGGTGAGCATGGTGATGAACGCCATCAACATCGCAGGAAACGCGATTTTCATCTACGGAATGAAAATCGGTGTGAACGGAGCCGGAATCTCGACTCTCATAAGCCGGTTCGTAGCTTCGATAATCATGCTGGTTCTTCTCTGCAATCCAAAAAACGTCATTTACATAGAAAAGATTTGGAAATTCGAAATCAACCTCGGAATCATAAAGCGCATTTTGAAGGTGGGAATCCCGAGCGGAATCGAAAATTCGGTCTTCCACATCGGAAAGATTTTCGTGCAGTCGTTCATGTCGGGTTTCGGAACGGTGGCAATCACGGCGAACGCCATCACGAACACAATCGCCGGTTTCTCGAACATTCCGGGAAACGCAATCGGACTAGGGTCGATAACGATTGTCGGACAGTGCATCGGAGCCGGGCAGAAGGACGAGGCGAAGCGCTACGGAAAGACGATGATGAAGACGACATACGCCGCCATGTTCGTTGTGAGCTTAATCATTTTCGTCTTCGCGCCGCTGATTGTCATTCCGTTCAAGCTCTCCCCGGAAACGGCGGCACTGACGGTGGGCGTCACACGAAGCTGCATGGCGGTGAACGTGCTTTTCTGGCCGATGTCGTTCACGATGCCGAACATTCTCCGGGCGGCAGGCGACGCCAAATACACGATGGTCGTCTCGAACATCTCCATGTGGGCGTTCCGGGTGCTCTTCAGCTTCCTGATTTCCTACTTCATCCTCAAGCGGAATCCCGCAAACACGAGTCTCGCGCTCTACGGAGTGTGGATTGGAATGTATCTGGACTGGGTTTTCCGAGGCGCGTTCTTCCTCGCCCGCTTCCACGGGAAAAAGTGGCTTGAAAAAAAAGTGATTTGAGGAATCGATTCTGGAAAAAACGCGGAGGAACTCTACAGATTTGTTCCAATATTGAAATACCGTCTGAATCCGAGCGAAAGACCGTGGAAATTCCCCATGTGCCAGTAGAAATCGTCTCCGTCGTAATCGAACGAGAGGACTTTCCATGCGGCGAAGAGTTCCGTCTTTCCCGCCATCACCCCGACCTGCAGGTTCGACTCGAAAATGTTGAAGTCGCCAGAGTAGAACTGCCAGCCGAATTTCCATTCAAGAACCAAGGGCTTCACCGGATATGAGCGGACAAGCGCGCCGAAGTAGACGCCGTTGTTGAAGTCGCTGAAACCGTCGCCGAACCAGTTCGTGTACGCAAGAAGGAAAGCCGCGGAAAGAAAGTTCGACTGAAAAAGCGAAAACTGGCCTCCAAGTTTCAAATTGTCGCGGAAGCCCTTGCCGTTGAAGCAGAAATCACCTTCCTGAGCGTTGCAGAGGGCCATGTTCTCGAAGTACGGTCCAATATACGGAAAGAAGAGCCCCTCAAAACGGTTTTCTGCGCCAAGGCCTATCTCGTTCAGCCACACGAACGAGGTGTCGATTGAGAAACGGTTGCTGCAATAGCCCGGGTCGCTGTGGGTGAACAGGTCCTCGAAATTTCCCCTCATTATGTAGTTTCCCTCGCCGGGAAGTTTTTCATCTCCTGGGTAATCTTCGCCAGTTTCCTGATAGGGGTAATCCAAGAACTGAACGGAATTCATCCAATAATACGCGACTCCGATTCCTGCCGCGGCTGCCAAAGCGAGAAGGAAAATAGCATACGCCACATCGTCGTTGTCCTCATCCTCGCTGTTTTCGGTGCGCATCGCGGACAAATTCTCTGCGGCAAACGCCACGGAAGCATAGGCGAGGTTCGTCCTGGACACGAACGAAAGGAGAAGCAACGCCAAAAAAACTTTTTTAAACACGATTCAATTCCTCAATCTTCGTTTTGTTTTTGATTTTGTGCAAGAAAAGTCGAATCAATCGACGAGAGTCCCCTTGAAGGTGTTTCCGTTCAGTGAATCCAAGTGGACGCGCACGAAAGAGCCGATGAGCTTCTTGTCGGCTTTGAAGGCGACGCGCTCGTTCTGCTCGGTCTTTCCGAGGAGTTCGGTGTCGTCGTTCTTGCTCACGATGTCGGCGAGGACTGTGAGCGTAGAGCCGACACGCTTGGTCATGACTTCCTGCGTGTGCTTGAGCTGCAAATCGATGACTTTCTGCAGTCTCTGCTTCTTCAGCTCGACTGGAATCTGGTTCGGGAAGGAAGCGGCCGGTGTGCCCTCGCGCGGGTTGTAGAAGTACATGAACGCGCTTTCAAACTTCACCTCTTCCATCAATGTGAGGATTTCGTTGAACTGCTCCTCGGTCTCTCCGGGGAAGCCGACCATCAAATCGGTGATGACCTGCACATCGGGAATCGCCTTCCTGAGTTTCGCCATCAGCTCGACGAATTCTTCACGCGTGTTCTTCCTGTTCATGCGCTTGAGGATTTCGGTGCTTCCGTGCTGGGCGGCGATGTGGAAACCGTGGCAGACGTGCTTGTCGGCGGCGACGGTCTCAATCAACTCGTCCGAGAAGTCGTTCGGGTTCGAAGACTCGAATCTAATCCATTTTATTGAAGAATTTGTACTGTCCAGATGCCCGCTGATTCTTTTGAGAAGTTTGGGGAAATTCAGTTCGATTTCGTTTCCGTTTTCGTCCTTGTCCTTGCACCTGTAGGCGTTCACGTTCTGTCCGAGAAGTGTGATTTCCTTCACGCCCCTGCCGCTCAAGAAGTCCACTTCCGAGAGAATCTGGTCGAGCGGGCGGGAGACTTCCCTTCCGCGAACGTGGGGGACGATGCAGTATGTGCAGAAGTTGTTGCAGCCGTGCATAATCGGAACGAACGTGGAGAAGGCTTCCTCCTCGTAGCTCACAGGGGCGAACGAGTACGTCTCCTCCTCTTCGATTTCGAAAGGCTCCCTTCTCTCCTCAACCGCCGTGATTATGTCACCGAATTTGTACTTTCCGAAGGTTCCCACAACGTAGTCGAGAACCGGCCACTTTTCCTTCACCTCGCCCAAAAGACGCTCCGCCATGCAGCCCATCAAAATGACAGTGAACGGTACGATTCCGTTTTTCTCGGTGAATTCCACGGCCCGCTTCATCGATTCCACTTTGGTCTTCGCTTCGGGCTTCTTGTATCTGATGTTCTTCACGCCCGTGAAATATCCGAGCCTGCCGAAGATTCTGTCCTCGGCCGAGCCTCGCACGGAGCATGTGTTGATGATGACGACGTCGGCGCATTCGGCGAATTCAGCCTTCTTCCATCCGCGACTTATGAAAAGATGCTCCACTGCGGCACTTTCTGCGATGTTCATTTCGCAACCGTATGTTTCAAAAAAATATGTCATAAGGATTCATTATAGCGAAAAACAGCGAACAGTGCCGCAAAGACGGAAGTGCAGGAGAAATCTATTTTCCGAAAATCCGCCTGACCTTTTCCTTGAACTGATTTCCACGGTCGAATTCGTTCTTGAACATTCCGAAGCTCGTGGCTCCCGGAGAGAGAACGACGATTTTGGGCAAATCCGATTTTTCGAACGAGGGAGCGTCCTCTTTGAGTTTTTCGAGCATCGAGTCGATTGAATCGAAGACTCCGCGGATTTTCGTTCCATTTTTTTCAAAAAGCGGAAGCAGCTTGTCAGTCGCGCTGCCGGAAAGCATGTAGATTGCCTCAGGCTTTATGGAAGACGAAGAAGCGAGCGTGTCTGAAAGCGGCGACAAATCGAGTCCCTTGTCGGTTCCGCCGGTCAGGAAAATCACGGGCCGGTCGAAGCTCTGGCTCGCGAGGGCGGCCGCCTCAGGAACGGTCGCGGCGGAATCGTTGTAGAAGCGGAATTTCTGCCCGCATATTTCCGATTCGTGGAAGAATTCCAGGCGGTGCTCGATTCCATTCCAGCGTCCCAAAATCTCCGAGATTTTCTTCGATTCGACACCCATCAGTTTCATCACGAGGGCGGCGTTCAGCGCGTTCGTTCGGATGTGCTTTCCGGGGACAATCAAGTCCTTCATGATTGTCTCTTCTTTTGCCTTTCCGTCCTTTCCGTCCTTTCCTGAAACGCGGCATTTTCCGTGTCCGTTCTTGTCGAGCCACACGCCTTCAACGCCTTTGGGCAGGGCTTTCTTTGAATAACGGAGGACGCGCGCCTTTGTCTCGCGGGCGAAAATGTTCCCCCAGTTCTCGATGAGGGTGCCGCCGTCAGCCGCCGGGTCGTCGTCGAAGTCGATTATCGAATAGTCGGCTTTCGTCTGGTCGGCGTAGATGAGCTTCTTGTCGGCGACATACGCAATCATCGAGTGGTAGAAATTCTGGTGGTCTGGGATGATTTTCGTGATTACGGAGATTTTCGGCTTCAAAGCCTTGCGTCCGTGCAGGTCGGCGAGCTGCCAAGAAGAAAGCTCAAGCACCACCGGTGTCTTTTCGTTCGTCTTCTCCAAAAAAGTGAGCGGGGAGACCGTTATGTTTCCTCCGAGATAGGCGTCGAAACCCGCCTCTTTCAGCCCATAGTAGATTGCGCTCACGGTCGACGACTTTCCCTTGGAGCCTGTGACGGCGATGATTGGGGCTTTTGAGAAGTGCAGAAAAAGCGAGATGTCGCTTTCTATCGCCTTCGCCGCCGCCAAAAAGCGGTTTCCGTCGTATTTCACGCCCGGATTCTTTATGACGCAGTCGGCTTCCTCGAAGTCCTCGATGCGGTGTTCTCCGAGCCGGTATGTCAGGCGCGACTTGTCCAACGTCGAATCGTTGTTGATGGAATCCACGGTCGTCCGCAAATCGGCCTCGCTCTTCATGTCGGTGGCGACGACGTAGGCTCCGTGCCTCAACAAAAAGCGGACGGAAGCCTCGCCGCCTCCATTCAAGCCCAAACCCATCACGACAACCTTTTTGTCCCTTATGTCCTCGATTTTGTCGAAAACGCAGCCCTCCGGGTAAACATGGGCAACTGGAACTTTTTCATCAGCCATTTATGCCTTCTCCTTCTTCATCGGCTTCCACTATTATCTCTCCATCATCGGCCTCGGCCGCTTCTTCAATCTCTTCGATTTCTTCAGCTTCGGAAATTTCCTCAATCACGTCGTCGCTGTCCTCGCTCATCTCTCCGTAAGTGCCGAAGGACTCCAAATCAAGAGCCGAGTAGTCAGTCTTGTCCAAACTGGCACAGCCGAGTATCTCTTCCATGTTGTTGTCCAGCTCTTCGAATATGAAGGTTTTCACAGCCTGTGTGAACTTCGCAGGAGGATTCAGGAAGAAAAGAACGGAATTGCAGACTTTTCCAGAAACTTTCGACATCAGGACGACGCACTGTATGACAAAAGTCTTTTTCTCAAGCGTGACAGAAACGCTCCTCAAAAGCTGCTTGGGCGCGAAAGCGGAGACAGCGGAGGCGGAGACGTTCACCGCGAATCCCACAGAGCTTATGTCCAAAAGCTCAAGCGAAAAGACGCGCCCGTTGATTTCGGCGAACGCGTTTATCCGCTTGTTCATAGACAGCTGGAGCCTTATGAATTTCCGCTTTCCCTTTGCCTCGTTTATGTCGAGAACCATCTGGATTCTTTTGAAGATGTCCTTGAACGGCATGTTCGTCATAGTGAAGCCGCACGGAAGATCCGTGTTCAAAAGGAAGAAGTCCTTCTTCGCCTGCGGAATCCGCTCGGAAAGCACGCCAATAAGCGTTCCCTGGAAGATTTCGTTGGCTTCCAAGGATTTTATGAATTTGTACCAAGTCGTATAAGACAAGTCGGAGTCTACATAAATCAAACAGACGGAATCTCTGAAAGTCGTCAGCACATATTTCGCATATCGAAAATCTCTTATGCAATACGCTTCGTATTCGTTGTCGCGCAAATCGCGGATGACATGGTTTTCTATTTTAGATGACGGGTTCACGAAGAATATCTTCCGTCCCAAAATCTTCACCTTGTCCAGAGTTCCGTCCGTTCTCTCCATCAGAATTTCTCCATAAGTAAAAATCTAAATCATCTTGAAGTTTGCAGCCTTCTTGTGGCTTCGAACCTAGAGACGGCCTCATCCAAAAGAAGATTGGTCAGCGTTGTGAAATCAAGACCGAACGCCGCGCACATCTTCGGGAACATGCTTATCTGCGTGAAACCCGGAAGAGTGTTTATTTCATTAAGATACACCCTGTCTGTGTCCTTGTCGATAAAAAAATCTACTCTGGAAAGGCCGCACAAATCGAGCGCGGTGTAGGCTTTCACGGCCAGCGAACGGATTTCAGCCAGGCGCTCTTCAGGGAGGTTGGCAGGAATCAGCAAGTCGGCTCCGTCCGGGTCGTTGTACTTGGCGTCGTAGTCGTAGAATTCGTGTTTTGGAGCGATTTCGCCAGGTCCGTATGCCTTCGCCATGTCGCATTCCTTTCCGTCGTATGTCGTGGGGTTTCCTGTCACGGAGCATTCGACCTCGCGCGCGTTCACGGCTTTTTCAATCAGAATCTTGTCGTCCCAGCTGAACGCATCGATTATGGCTCCGTTCAAGTGCCGCAAATCGTCGGCCTTCGACGCTCCGTCCGAGCTTCCGGCCGAGCATGGTTTTACGAAGAGAGGGAAGCCCATCGCAACGGCTTTCTCGAGCAGTTCGTCGTAGCGCCTTGAATCGGCGATGTCGCTCCTCCTCATGCAGAAGCCGGGGACGACGGGAATTCCGGCCTGGGCGAGCGCGACCTTCGTCTTCTCCTTGTCCATCGTAATCGCGCTGGCGAGAGTGGAGCAGCCGACGTAGGGAACGTTCACCATCTCCAAAAGCCCCTGAATCGTACCGTCCTCGCCGTAAGTTCCGTGGAGGGCGGGAAAGACGACATCCACGCCGATTTCATCGCTTCCGACCTTGAACGTCCGCTTTGTTCCGCCAGCGGGAACGACGAGAACCTCTTTCGACGAATCTTCTTTTATCTCAAAATGCGCCTTTTCGTCATTCTTCACGCGGAGAAGTTCCGATTCAGGCTGCAAAAACCACTTTCCGTCTTTCGTGATGGCAATCGGGACGATTTCGTTCTTCGAGTCGATGTTGCGGGCGATTGCCGCCGCCGAGACGAGGGAAATTTCATGCTCGCCCGATTTTCCGCCATAAACAAGTGCAATTTTCATTTTCAGCTCCAAAATTTTAATGTCACTCTAAATTTTCGGAATTTGCATATTGAATTCGATAGTTTGAAAAACTAAATTCCGAAAATTGTAGTGATGGAAAAGAGCGATTTTACAAGCGATTTTGAAAAGGAAATATCGAAGAAGCTGAAGGTGATGCAGATTCTGTATGCCGGAAGCAGGGCACGGCTCGAAAACTGTCTCTCGGAATATGAATCATTTCCAGTCAAGTGCGAAGTCGAGGAGATGGACTTCCGGCCGCCGTCGAAAAATTTCATGGAAACAGTGGGCAGGGACTTTTGCAGGACACTCGACGAGGAATCGTTCAGGACAATCACTGTGGCGTTCTTTTTTCCCTACAATCTGGCTCTTGCAATCGTCTTCAACATCGACATTACGGACGCGGAGATTTCGGCATTCAAAAGAATCCTCAAAAAAATGAAGGACGTGGACGAAGAGACGCTCGCACATGGAGGAAGAACATTTCGGGAAATTGCCCTCATGCAGGAGAGCCGGCGCATAATCGAAGAAGAGAACGTGAGGTACAAGATGCTCCACAACGCAAGTTCGGCGGCAATCGGCTCTTTCATGCGCGTCAGTTTCCATTCCGCGCTGAGCTTCAACACGATAACCCCCGATTCGTCTGTCTCCATGCCCACGGAATATGTCGAAAAGCTTTTCGAGCGCATCTACAGCAGGAAAAAGTTTTCCACGGGATACTCAATAACGACAGAAGAAAGCGCGAAGATTCTCCAGGACGGCAAGCAGAAGAGGAACGACATGACCGTGATAAAATTCGACATAGAGGGGCAGTACAAGATAAAGAAGATTTTCACAGTCTTCCCGAACCCTTTTTTCGGCAAGTTCGAAGACGAGATGGCGGCTTTCCTCGAAGAAATCGAGAGCCTCAGGAAAAAGGACAGGGAATACCTCTGGAAAAAAGAATTCATGTGGAACTTCCCGAACGGCTTCTCTCTTGAAAAAGATTGATGATTTTGTGTTTTTATTCTTGTATAATTTTAAAACTATGCGTGTGAAGAGATTTGGTATTTTGACAAGCGGAGGGGACGCCCCCGGATTGAACTCGGCCATCAGGGCCGTCTGCAGGACTGCGGCAATCCAATACGGAATGACGGCGATTGGAATCAAGAACGGGTACAGGGGACTCATCGAGAACAACTGCTTCGAGCTTTCAGGAGAGGACATAACGGGGATTTTGACGAGAGGCGGCACGATACTCGGAACTTCACGCGAAAAGCCGTTCAAGAACCCGGAAATCGACGAGAAGACAGGGCTGCTTCCGGTGGAGGCGATAAAGAAGACCTACGCGGAACAGAAGATGGACGCTCTCGTCTGCATCGGCGGAAACGGAACGAACACGACCGCGAGCCTCCTTGCAAACGAAGGGCTGAACGTAATCGGACTCCCAAAGACAATCGACAACGACATAGTGAAGACGGACGTGACTTTCGGCTTCCACACGGCACTGGACGTGGCGGCGGAGGCAATCGACAGGATACACACAACCGCCCACTCGCACTCAAGGATAATGGTCATCGAGGTGATGGGGCACAAGGCCGGCTGGCTCTCGCTCTATTCAGGCATAGCGGGCGGCGCGGACGTGATTCTCCTCCCGGAAATTCCCTACGACATCGACTCCATAGCCGAATGCGTGATGAAAAGGCGGGACGCGGGCAAGGAATTCTCCATCGTCGTGGTGGCGGAAGGCGCGCTATCCAAGGACGAAGCCCTGCTCACGAAAAAGGAGCTGAAAAGGCGGAGGAAGCTCATGCCCTACTCCATCGCCTACAGGGTCGCCCACGAACTTGAGGAAGCCACGGGTCTCGTCTCCAGGGTCACGGTGCTCGGCTACCTGCAGCGGGGAGGAACGCCGTCCCCGTTCGACAGGATTCTTTCTACGCAGTTTGGAGCGGCTGGAGCACATTTCCTGGCGGAAGAGAAATTCGGCTCGCTCGTGGCGATGCAGGACAACAAGATAACGGCAGTTCCATTGTCGGAAATAGCCGGGAAAGTGAAGAACATCGAAAGCGACAACCCCATGATTTCGGCAGGGCGCGGCCTAGGAACGAGCTTTGGAGACTAATTTCAAGTGTCACTTCTGCGGAATGTGCAACGGCCAGGCGTGCAGGTCCGAACTTCCGGGAATGGGCGGAGTGAGGAACAACGAGAACTTCATCCTGAACGTCTCGGACTGGGAACGAATCCGCAAGGAAAACAGCGAAAAAATAGACGACTTTCTCAAGCAGCCTCCAGAATTCCGCATACCGAGGATAGCCATCGCTCCGATAACGGGAGCCGTGGAGAACATCGGCTACAACGACGAGCGAATCTACTACGGCCACATCGTAGCGGCGTCTAAGAACGTGGGAATAGGATTGTGCATAGGAGACGGCTACCCGGACGACAAGCTCAAATTCGGCATAGAAGCGATTGAGGGAGTCAAGTCGACGGCATCGGTCTTCATAAAGCCGTACTCGAACGAAAAAATCATAGAGAGAATCAACTGGTCGGCGAAGATAGCGAACCTCATCGGAATCGACATCGACTCGTACAACATTCTCACGATGAGGAACCTTGTGAATTTGGAGAAGAAGACGGCGGAGCATTTGATTGAAATCAGGGACTACGCGCACAAGGTTCTGAACGTGCCGTTCGCCATAAAGGGAATTTTCACCGACGAAGATTTGAAACTTGTGGACGAAGTGAAGCCTGACGTGGCATACATCTCGAACCACGGCGGCAGAATAGACACCAGAAGGGGCAGCACCGCCGAGTTCCTTGCAATGCACGCGAAGGAAGTGAAGAACAACTGCGGCAGAGTCTGGGTGGACGGGGGAATACGGACACCGCTCGACATCGCCACAGCCCACGCGCTCGGCGCGGACCGGGTCCTCATCGGGCGGCCTTTCGTCACGGCACTCTGCAAGGACGGAGAAAGGGGTCTCTGCGGCAAAGTGCTGGAGCTGGCTTTGATTCAGTACGCCAGATAGTTGAGTTTGAACTCGGCCTTTGGATTTTTCACAAAGCTTCGGATGCTTCCGAACAAATCCATGAAATTCGACTCGTATTTGTAGGAAAAATCCTCGAATTCAAGAGGCACCGAAGAATCGTAGTCTTCATCCTTCATCATTTCGTATTCAACATTGTCCTTCGCTTCATCAAACGGGCAGATTCCGTCTATCAGGCCGTTCTTGAGTGCCTGGGACGCGGTGTAGATTCGGCCGTCGGCGAGCTCTTTCACGCGCTCAATGGGCATGTGCCGCGCCTCCGCCACAATCGAAGTGAACTGCTCGTAGGCGTCGTCGGCGATGGACTGCATGATTTGAGCCTGCTCTTCCGTGAGCGGCTGGTTGTAGTTGAGCATGTTCTTGTTGCGTCCGGCCGTGAACGTCCTCGACTTGATTCCGATTTTGTCCAGAAGCCCGGTCGCGTCCATGCTTTCCCCGGCGATGACACCGATGGAGCCTGTGAGCGTGTTCCGGTTCGCGTAGATTTTGTCGGCCGCGGAAGCGATGTAGTAGCCACCCGAAGCCGCAAGCGACGCGAAATAGGCGAAGACAGGGCGACCTGTGAATTTCTTGTAGTCCATGAGCGCGAGGTATGTCTCGTCGGACTCGTAGACGGTGCCTCCGGGAGAATCCACATAGAGAAGGATTCCGAGATTTTTCTCGTCGTCCTCAAGATTCTCTATTGTGTCCATAATCCATTCCTGGTTGTAGGTCTCGCCCTCTTTTGAAATCACGCCCTCCACATGCAGAACGGCAAAATACGGATGCTCGATGATGTCGAAATCCGGGAGCTTTTCGCTGTTGCCGAATACGAATTTGAAGATGTCCTTCTGCTTGCCCGCGGGCTTTTTGGGCTTTGGAGCGGTCTTCTCGCTTTTTTCTTCCAGCGAATTTGCGGAACTGACTTTCTCAATCTCCGCGAATATTCCAGACACAAGCAAAAGCACGGCCATGAACGCGACCACGGCAATTGCGATTATCCGACCTTTTTTTGACGATTTCATTTTCTGTTGCCTCCATTATTTTGAAAAGTCAGCGGGTGTCAGCCTTCCAGAGTTGATTGCCTCAATCTTCAATGCCGTGTAGGCATTCGCGAAGGCCGTCGTCGAATACGGAACAAGCCAGATATAGCCGATTCCAAACGCGAGGGAGCTGAGGAACGCCCAGCCGAGGAAACTCAGGCTCATCACGAAGAGATCGGCCTTGTGTCCGTTCGTCATCACCTTGCTTATGTTCATCGCCTTCATCGGGCCGATTCCGGGATTCTCGACCATCACGAAGAACATCTGCGAATACGCGTAGAATTTCACGATTGCGGGTATGAAAAAGAGAAGCGACCACAAAAAAAGCCAGAGCCAGCACCAAAGAACGCCCAGGATTCCTTCCAGAGCATACTCTCCGATTGCGACGAAAACATCGTCCGACTTGACAGGCTCCGTGGTGCGTGAAAGTTTGAGATGCACATAGGAGAGCACCATTCCAGATATGCCGGAAAAGCACACGTTCAAAGCGAAGACAAGCCAGTTGAACCTGCCGCCGAAATTCGCGACGCTCAAAAACTTGTAGATTCTGCCGAAACCAATGGAAACGGCGATTATGGAAACCACGACCAAACAAGGTGCGAGCCACCTGTTCTTCAACTGGTCCAAAGCCTGGGCCTTGTACATAGCACGGTCAAACATATTTCCTCCAAATTATGACTTTTTTATTCGACCGCCGACTTTATCTCGGCGAGCATTTCAGAATAATAGCGGTTTTCAATCTTTTCTTCACCGATTCCGCATCGATTGAAAATCTCCATTATCTTCGATTTTTTCTCTGCGGTCGTCTTTTCGTCGCCCTTCTCGCTCATCACTTCGATTTCTAGAAAATCACCGAGCGGGGGGACTGCGCACAGTTCAATGTGGCACTCGCCGAACCGCCAGCCCATCACGCTCTTGTGCTTCTCAAGCGCGACGACGAAGCCAGCGTCCTTCAAGAGAGTCTCAAGCGCGTCGGAATCCGAAATCTCGCACTCGCGCTCGTCGTTCACCTCAAGCGCGTTTCCGTCATCTGAGATTCTCCTTTCCTTGCGCTTGTAGGTCATGTAGATTTTGGAAACGCCAGAGTCCAAGTCTTTCTCCCTTCGGATGCGGGTCTGGATTTTGCGTCCGTCTTTGTGGACTGCCCAATAAACATCGTCCTTCTGCACGCTCTGGAGATAGTCGGCGAAGCTGTTCAAATTCTCTATCACTTTCTCCCTGTCATCGACATGGGCCTTCAATTCAATCTCGAACATTCGTAAAGTTTAGCACACAACAAGCCACAGCGATAGAAAGAAAGAAAAATCGGGGGTAGAATCGAATCACTATGTCTACAATTACTTTGAAAAACGACAACTTCGAGGTTGTCCTGAACACGCACGGTGCCGAAATCAATTCCTTCAGGGGAAAAGACGGCACGAAATATGTCTTTGAAGGCCCGGAATCAGTGTGGAAATTCCACGCACCGGTTCTCTTCCCGCACGTCGGAAGAATCTGCGACGGATTCTACACATGGGAGGGAAAAGAGTACCATCTCGTGAACAACGGAATGAGCCGCGACATGGAGCACAAGCTCCTCGAGAGCACAGAGACTAGCGCGACGTTCGAGCTTACAGAAAACGCCGAGACCGCCGACAAGTTTCCTTGGAAGTTCTCGCTCAAGACGCACTACGAGCTCACTTCGAACGGCCTCAAATTCACCACGACCGTGACGAACACCGACACGACCGAGATGACGTTCTCGCTCGGAAGCCACACGGCTTTCTGCTGCCCAAGGAACACAGACCCGGAAGGCACCACGAACGCCGACTACCAGTACGAATTCGAGAACAAGGAGCCGCTCACGACGGTCGTTCTGAACGAATCAGCCCAGCTCAAGGCAGACGAGGACGGAACCGCTCCGATTTTCAAGCCGTACGGGGAGAAGGACGCCGGAATCATTCCAATCAACAAGGACGGATTCGGAAACGGACACTTCTTCACAAAGTTCACTTCAACTTGGGTGGGCTTGAGGAACAAGAAGGACAACTCTCTCGTGAAAGTGAACTGCGCGGGCTATCCTTACCTGATGGTCTGGCAGGGCGGAAACGGAGCCGAAGGAGCGGGCGGAAACGGCTTCAACTGCATCGAGCCGTGGTACGGAACCGCCGACGCGGAGAACACCGACCACACATGGGAGAACAAGTCCGGCTTGATTTCGCTTGAGCCTGGAAAGAGCTTCACAGCCGACCAGTCAATCACAATCGAAAGATAGACAACTCGTCTTTTTAAATTTTAATTACATGGCGAATGCCGAGTTTTTTCAAAGCAATGGCTGAAACAAGCGGAAGCGGGGTTCTCCCCATGAAAGCACTCTGCCACCGCGGAGCGGTACAGCCGCTTTCATGGG
This sequence comes from uncultured Treponema sp., assembly GCA_946185925.1. Taxonomy (GTDB): domain Bacteria; phylum Spirochaetota; class Spirochaetia; order Treponematales; family Treponemataceae; genus Treponema_D. The sequence goes on along the minus strand of CAMHLH010000020.1, from coordinate 98 downwards.
GAGGTTCCCGCTGGGAGCTTGTTTCAGCAACTACAATATGCTCAAACTCGGCATTTGCCCAGGTTGCTTCAAAATATGCACTACGGAATTGATTTTTC
>CAMHLH010000019.1 GCA_946185925.1 uncultured Treponema sp. | reverse complement strand
TTTCATTGAACGAATTGGCCGCGAAAGTGGGGATATCGAAACCTGCCATATACCGCCACTTCAAGAACAAGGACGACGTTATGGCGGAAATGCAGAAGCATTTCTTCGACGTGATTGCGGAACATCTTTTGTCGATACGGAGATACAAGGAAGAGAACGGAACAATCAAAGGAACAATCGCAAACGTATACAGCGAAATTCCATTCGCCAACATGGTTAGATTCTTTGCGGACAATCCAAAATACATAAACTACCTTATCTTCCAGTTCACCAGGCACCAGAGATTCGAGAGGGTAATCTTCGAGGAGCTCGAAAAGAGAGGCTGCCTAGACGAAGAAGAGATTCAGAATTTCAAGAAAGCGGAATGCGGCCAGTCGGACAAAAACTACGCCGACTCTTTCTATTGCGGAATCTCGATTCTGGTTTTCATAAAACTCAGGGAGAAGGCAATCGAAGAGAAAAAACGCGGCGAAACATTCGCCTCCACGGACGAGTTCGCGAAGAAAATCGCCATGTTCATCAAAAACGGCTTTGCGGGTTCCTGCAGGAGCGGAGACATCCTCTATCCCACAAAGATAAGCGAGAAGCGAAAAGAGGAACTCAGAAGAATCTGCGAAATTTCAAAAGAGGATTTTCCAGAGGAAAACAAGATTTTCACGGCGCTCGCCTCGGTCATCGAAAAGTACGACTTCAACGGGGTGACAATCGAAAGAATAGCCGACGAGCTTGGAATGGCGAAAAGCAGCCTCTATTTCTACTTCGACAACAAGAACGAAATGATTCGCTCGCTAATCGAAAAGGAACTCGCGGTCCTCACCCAATTGTGCGTGGAAAATTCCGCGGAATCGAAGACTTTCTCGGAATTCATCTATTTGACGATGCGGACGGAAATCGAATTCTTCCAGATGAAGCCCTCGCTTCTGCAGATTTGCGGCTGGCTTCTGCAGAAAAGCTCCGAGCTGCACGACCAGCTGGACGTGAACATGCACATGACGTGGGAAAAGAAAATCCCCGGAAAACTTGAAAGACCCGACCTAGGGCTTCCGCTCACGCCGGAACTCTTCAAGGACTGGCTGGGGGTCATTCCTGTGGCCCTCTTCCTTACGGGCACAAAAAAGAAGATGGGAAGGGAAAAGATGCTCGACTATCTGGAGCAGATTTTCAACTTCATACAATTCGGACTGAACAACCAAGATAAAAAGTGACAAAAAAAATGGAGGCAAAAATGCTGAAGGTAATCAAAAAAAGCTTGGGAATAGCGATAATCTCGGCGGCAATCGCGAACATCGCATTCGCCCAAGACGCGGCGGCGGAAAAAGACACTTCCACGGACATAGCCTCGGTGAAGTTGACGCTGGAGCAGGCTTTGGAATACGCCACGACGAACAACAGGACGCTCAAAAGCGCGGACATCGACCTTGAGATGAAGGAGCGGGCTTCCAAAAACGCGTGGAACGTCTTTCTCCCATCGATACAGATTTCCGGCACGATGAGCCGGGCGACGGAGTATTCGCCGTCAAATTATGCGATGTCGCAGGCTCTTGGCGGAATTTTTAGTGCATCGAGTGATCCTGTTCTGCAAGCTGCAGGTGCAGGTATGTTGAATACTCCGACAGATTTCGAGAGCGAGGAGGACAGATGGTCGACCGTTGGTGTCGCTTCGGTGGGCTGGACGTTCAGCGCGGCGTACATCGGACAGATAAAGGCGGCGAAGGCGGCATACGAATCCGGAAAAATCAGCTACGAGCAGAGCCAGAAAACCACGCTCCTCAACATCAAGAAGCTCTTCTACGGACTTTTGATTCAGCAGGAGAACCTGAAAATCCAGAAGGCGACGCTTGAGAACGCGAGGCAGAGAATGGTGCAGGCGCAGACGAGCTACAAGAACGGAGCCATTCCAGAGCTTTCGCTTTTGCAGACGCAGGTGAACTACCAGAACACGAAGCCGGACGTGGAATCGGCGGAGCAGAGTCTCATGCAGAACCTGGACACGTTCGCGTTCCTGCTCGGAATGCCGGTCGGAACGATAATAGAACTTGACGGAACAATCGAGCCGAAATACATCGACGTGACCGAAAAGGAGCTAATCGAGAATTACGGAGACAACGACCTGAACATAAAGTCGCTCCAAAGCAGCATCGACTCTGTGAAAATCGGCTTGAACGCACTCAAGCTCAGCACATGGACACCGGCCCTCGCCGTGAACTACGCTTGGCAGCCCGCCTACATCGGCGACAAGGGCGCGTTCCACTTCTGGGGCGACATCGGCAAGGACGAAAAGTGGTACGACTCCGGCACGCTCAGCCTCACTCTCGCATGGAACATCACGAACATGCTTCCGTGGTCGTCCAACCAGCAGAAGATAAAGGACTACAACCAGCAGCTCAAGCAGCTGGAAATCTCGCTTGAGACGCTCAGGGAAAACCAGAAGGTGGAAGTCAGGAAGGCCGTGGACACACTGAACCTCGCAAAGGCGCAGATAGACGCGATGGGCAGGAACGTGACGCTCGCGCAGAGGGCCTACGACTCGACATACAGGCAGTACAAGAACGGACAGACGGAACTTTTGAACCTGAGGGACGCGGAGACTTCGCTGAACCAGGCAAAACTCGGTCTTCTGAACCAGAAGTACCAGTACATATCGGCTTTGCTCGACTTGGAGAACACTCTCAACACCAACTTGAGCGAGTGAAAAGACAGAACATAAAAAGTCAACAATCAGGAGGAAAACATAAAATGAAAAAATCGCTGAGAAATTCGATTTTCGCCATATCCGCAATCGCTTTTACATTCGGTGCGGCAGGATGCAAGGGAAAGAACGCAAAGAGCGAAGAGACTGAGAAAGAGCAGGTGTATGCGGTCAACACGTACAAGACAGTGGCCGGAAACCTTGACGATTATCTTGAATTCGGCGGAGACGTGTCGTCGGTGAACGCGGTGGCGGTGCTTCCAGACATGGCCGGAAAAGTCAGCCGGGTGCTGGTCTCCGTGGGCGACTTGGTGCACAAGGACCAGGTCGTGGCCTACGTAGACGCGAGCCGGGCGGGCTACAGCTACACGGCAAGCCCCGTAAAGGCACCGATATCGGGAAGGATAACGGCCCTTCCGGCAACAGTCGGAGCGACAGTCTCGCAGTCGTCGCCCATAGCCACGGTCGCCCAGACTGACGACTTGGAAATCAAAATCAACATCGCAGAAAGGTTCATCTCCAGAATCGAGCAGAACCAGACGGCCATCATAACGTTCGACGCATATCCAAGCGCGGAATTCAAGGCGACTGCGTTCGAGATAAGCCCGGTGCTCGACACATCATCAAGGACAATGCAGGTGAAGCTCAGATTCAACGAAAAGGACGACAGGATAAAGGTCGGAATGTACGCCAGAGTCAAGCTCGTCACTGAAAGCGTGAAGGACGCGATTCTCGTGCCGGCCACTGCAGTCGTGACTAGGGACCAGAAGCCCTTCATCTTCGTTGTGGCATCGAAAGGCGGGGATGCGAGCGTCAAGCTCACCCCCATCAAGCTCGGACTCACAGTGGACAACCAGACTGAAATAACAGAGGGTCTCACAGTCGGAGACGAAATCGTCGTGAAGGGAATGGCTCTTTTGAACGACGGTGCAAAAATCAACATCATGAACTAACTTTTGGAGAGTTTTATGACATTTTCTGAAAAATGCGTTAACAAACCAGTCACGACAGTCCTTCTCTTTATACTCTCAATCGTGCTGGGAATTTTCTGTACGACGCAGCTGTCGGTGGACATGTACCCGGACATGGACCTGCCATACATGCTCGTCTACACATCATACGACGGAGCGGGACCTGAAGAGGTCGAGCAGAACCTGACATCCACACTGGAAAGCTCGCTTTCGGGCGTTTCCGGCTTGAAGAAGATGCAGTCGCAGTCGATGGGCGGAATCTCGCTCGTCATGCTCGAATTCAACTTCGGAACCAACCTGGACGCGGCTGGAGGAGACGTGCGCGACAAAATAGACCTCGTGCGCAACTTCCTGCCGGACGGTGCCGATTCGCCAATCACAATCAAGCTCGACCCTTCGATGATGCCTATCATGACGCTGGCGCTGAGGGGAAGCAGAACACCGGAAGAGCTGAGGTCGCTGGCCGAGGATACAATCGAGTCAAGGCTGGAGCAGATTGACGGAATCGCGTCGGCAAATGTATTCGGCGGACGCGAGAAATCCATAAACGTCGACATTCCAAGGGACAGGCTCGAAGCCTACGGCCTCACGATTTCTTCAGTCGCCCAGATGATTGGAATACAGAACGTGCAGTCTTCGGGAGGAACAATCACTTCCGGCGACATGAACTACACTATAAAGAACGACGGAAAATACAAGTCCCTCGACGATTTGAGGAACACCGTAATCTCCTACAAGCCGGGCAGCGACTCCGCAGTGAGGACAATCAGGCTCCGCGACATCGCGGACGTCTACGAGGGATACAAGGACGAATCCACATACGCCTACCTCGACGGAAAATCCTGCGTGATGATAAACCTGCAGAAGCAGTCTGGAAAAAACTCGGTGGCCGCGGCGAAGAACGTAAGAAAGGCAATCGAAAAGCTCAAGGCGGAGCTTCCGTCGGACGTAGAGATAATCGAGACATCGAACACGGTCGACATCATCTCCCAGACAATCGGCGAGGTTGTAAGCTCGGTCATCTCGGGCGCATTGCTGGCCGTGGCGGTGCTCTTCATCTTCCTCCGCTCGCTCAAGTCCACATTGATAGTCGGAGCTTCAATCCCGATTTCCGTGATGATTACCCTCCTCTGCATGTACTTGAACAACATCACAATCAACATGATTTCAATGGCGGGTCTTCTCCTTGGAATCGGTATGCTCGTCGACAACTCGATTGTAGTTTTGGAGAACATCTACTCGTACATAGAGCGCGACACGAAGCCGAGGGTGGCGGCAATTCTCGGCTCTCAGGAAATGGTTTCTTCAATAACCGGCTCCACGCTCACATCGGTCTGCATCTTCCTTCCGATGCTCGTCTTCAAGAGCAAGCTCGGCATCATGGGGCAGATGTTCAACGACATCGCATGGACAATCATCTTCTCCCTCATGTCGTCGCTCATTGTCGCCATGGCTCTCGTTCCGGTTCTCTGCTCGGTGCTCGTCAAAAAGCATAAGGCTTCCAACACGAACAGCATCTCATACGGCATGAACAGGGCCTTCAACAAATTCTTCGACAGTCTCGACGAGAAATACGCGAACGGAGTCACCGCAGTCCTCCACCACAGGAAGCTGGCAATCGCGGCAGTGGTCGGGCTGTTCCTGCTTTCGATATTCGCAATCAAATTCGTCGGATTCGTTTTCATGCCGGCGGCGGCCGCGAACTCGGTCTCTGTGGAATTCACGCTTCCGCAGGGTTCCAAGCTTTCAGTCACGGAAGAGACAATGAGGGAATTCGAGGCGATGGCTCTCAAGGATTTGACGGGTGTAAAGTACTCGACGGTCTCTGTCGGCGGCACATCGATGATTTCTTCTTCTTCTGAGACGAACACAGGTACCGTCACATTCACGCTGTACAAGCCGTCGGAGCGCGAAAAGGGATACGACAACGAAAAAACCGCAAAGGAGAAGCTCAGGAAATACTTCAACATGTTCCCCGGAGCCGACCTGGCATTCGCTGCGAACGCTAACAGCGCGTCAAGCTCTTCGGGAGTCTCAATCGACGTGCGCGGCGACGACCTGCAGGAGGTAATGGCGACTTCAAAGGACATAGAGGAGCTTTTGAAGACCAAGCTCACGGACTGGGTGACCGAAGTCAACTCGGATTTGGAGGACGGACTTCCGCAGGCCAACATCGTTTTCGACCGCGACAGGATGCAGGAATTCGGACTGAGCATCTATTCTGTGGGCGCGGAGATTGCGGGCGTAATCAGCGGAACGACGGCTTCCAGATTCACGAAGAACGGCGACGACATAAACGTGGTCGTCAGAATCTCCGAAAAGGACCGCTCGAAGCTTTCCGACTTGGACTCAATCTCCATGGTAAGCTCAAGCGGAGCCAGGATTCCGCTGTCGAGCTTCGCGCACTACGAGGAGTCGACTTCGCCTGTCACAATCTTCAGGGAGAACCAGGCCAGAATCATCCACGTCACCGCAAAGCCAATCGACGGGCTTTCCCTCGGCGACGTGCAGAAAGAGGTCGAGAAGGCAATCTCCGAGAACATCATGCTCGAAGAGGGCGTGACAATCGGCTATTCGGGAGACATGGCGGACTTCATGGAGGCCATCGTCAACTTCGGCATGGTCATCATTCTCGCGGCATTCCTGGTCTTCATCGTCATGGCGTCGCAGTTCGAGTCGATTCTCGACCCGTTCATCGTAATCCTCACGATTCCGCTCTCGTTCATCGGCGTCGTGTTCATCTACGCGATTTCAGGCAACCAGCTCAACATCGTCACTGTAATCGGAATGCTGGTGCTCGTGGGAACAATCGTCAACAACGGTATCGTTCTCGTGGACTACACGAACCTTCTGAGGAAGCGCGGATACACGCTTGAGGAAGCCTGCATCCAGGCGGCGAGGAACCGTCTGCGCCCGATTTTGATGTCGACGCTCACGACCGTCATCTCGCTAGCTCCGATGGCGTTCTTCCCGGGCGAAGGCTCGCAGAGCATGCAGCCGATTTCGCTCACGGTATTCGGAGGAATGACGTTCGGCTCGGTTATGACGCTCTTCATCATGCCGTCGATTTACTACATCTTCAACCTCAGACGCTTGAAGAAAGAGGCGAAGAGGGCGAAGAAGGAAGGCAGACCGCTTCCTGAAGACCCGGCGCTGACCGCAGTTTCTCCCAAAGGCAACAGCCTGAAGGAAAGGGCAAAATACGAGAAGGAAAAGGCCAAGGCCATAGCCAAGGCCAACAAAATCATGGAAAAATACATGGGGGACGGAATCTGATGGGATACTTGGAGAACATAAAAATCCACGCCGGCGTGCAGAAACGCGTAGAGCTGATTTTCTCGCAGGCGCTCGAAGAGGATTTCGCGCAGCTGTTCAAGGACAACAAAGTCGCTTGCAGGTACACGAAACTCAACAACGTCATGGGAGCCGGCTATTCGAACCCAAGGCTTGGCGACGCGATATGGCCGCAGCTCAATGTGATGTACATAATCTACTGCGGCGAGAACGAATGCAAAAAAATCGTCGAAATCGCAGAAAAGCTCAGGGAGCAGTACATTGGAGAGGGAATCGCCTGTTTTGTGAGCGAAGCCACTGAGATGTAGCACTTCCAATCTGAATTTCAAAATTCCAAGGCGCACTTCGGTTTTGAGGTGCGCTTTTTTTGTTTCATTCCACAATTTTTGGATTTATAATTTATTTTATGGAAATTTTGGAGAACATTTGCGAATACTATGACGAACTCTTCCCGATAGCGGACGGGCAGAGGGATTTTTTTACCGAAGAGGCCGCGACTTATGGGAAACCGGTGAAACTGCTGGGCGTGAACTGCGGAACCGGGCTATTCGAGCATCAGCTGGCCACAAGCGGAGAGAGCGTCACTGCGATAGAGTCCGAGCAGCCGCTTTTGGAATCGGCGAACAGGAGAAGGAGAACCCAGCTCATGACGCTGAACTTCTTCAAGATGACGACTCTCGAAATGGGGCGCTTCCTCGGCAAGGGATTTTTCAACATCGCCTACATACTGAACAACCGGCTCCTCTTCATAAGCGACGATGTGCTGCTGGAGAAATTCTTCTACGACATACGGCAGCTGCTCTCGGACAAAGGCAAATTCATCCTGTCCATACCCAATTTTGAAAAATACCCGGAAAACAGCTTCGACCTGCCACAAAGGCAGAGCATACGGGCGAGGCTGGAAAGCTCGGTCGAATGCGAGCCGAACGGGGAGCGGTGGCTGGTCCAAGATTTGGAGACCGGCAACGGCCGTATAATCCCGGTCACAGACGCAAAAATCAACATCATCACCCGGAACAAGATAGCGGAACTCGCAAAAAAAAGCGGATTCTCAAAAGCCGAATACTATTCAGACTTCAAGAAATCCGCATTCGATAAAAAATCGGACACGCTCGTGGCCGTCATAAGCTAACGAACGTTAGTTGTTCGGCAACCGCCACTTGCCGCCGTCTTTCTGGAACCTTTTTGCAGGTATCTCAAGCAGGCGGCCGTCCTCGCCGAGCATCTTCACGACCTGGGTCAGAGGATTCACGTCCGTTATCCTGAAATTCGTAGAATCATAGTAGATGTGCAGCCCCTCGCCCGGAAGATTCTTCCTCGCCTCCGAGTACCAGTTGTATTCGTAGCTCAGACAGCACAGAAGCCTGCCGCACTGGCCGCTTATCTTCATCGAATTGAGGGAAAGGTTCTGCTCCTTAGCCATCTTTATGGAAACCGGCGGCAGCTTGTCGCTTATGGAATGGCAGCAGCACGGCCGGCCACAGACGCCAAGACCGCCAACAATCCGGCTCTCGTCCCTCACGCCAATCTGCCTTAGCTCTATCCTCATTTTGAAGACGCTCACCAAATCCTTCACAAGCTCGCGGAAGTCAACCCGGTTCTCACTAGAGAAGAAGAAGAGGGCCTTCTGCTCATCGAGAAGGAAATGGACGGCAATCAGCTTCATGTCCAAGCCGTGCATCTCGACTTTTTCCTTGAAGACCGCGAAAGCCTCCGCTTCCTGTCCGGCGAGTTCCTCGTAGCGCCTCAAATCTTCGCTGTCGGCCATCCGCTCTATCTTCACGATTTCCGACTTCTTCACGCTCACGCTGGAATTTATCGGGCCGAGGACGATTGCCAAATCCTTTCCGTACCTGGTCTGGATTATGACCTTGTCGCCGGTCTTGACACTTTTCTGGCTGTCATCCGTCGTTATGTAGACGCCCTCGCTTGAGTATTCAAGTCTCGCAAGAAAAAGATTGTCCAAACAAACGAAGTCCTCCGAATCCGATTTGTCAGGCCTCTGATAATCATCCTCAATCTTCGTGAGGTCTTCGTTCTCTGCATATTCCTGTTCAAATATGTCGCTCATAAATTTTCCTTGACATTGAGTCTGTGCTGTTCAGGCAGCAATCAAGTCCACAATAAGACCGTTAATTTCTTCAATTCTCGCCAAAAGGTTCAGGTTCTTGCTGTGATTGTAGAGCATGTCCGAAGCAAGATTGTTCATCTTCTGGTTGATGACCTGAATCTGGTAGTAGGGTGCGAGCGCCCTTCCCCTTCTGTTCCTTCCGAACCGTCTCTTTTCTATGACTTCAAAGTTGTTTCTTTCGATGTACTTCAAGAACTGGCCGATTTTGGTCCTGTAGTTTTCGATGTTCTCTGGAGACTGTTTTTCCTTGAGCTGGTCGCTTGCCATGTCGGCTGCATCCTTCAAAAAAACTATGGCGGATTCGCTGTCCATGCCGGCAAGTTCCGCGGGAAGCCCGTCAGAAACAAGTTCGGCCTCTTCCTTCGATTTCTTCAAGGTGTCGGAGAAGGAGATTTTCGAGAACAAAGATTTCTCTGATTTCTTGGCCTCCTGTTTCGCAAGCTGCTGAGAAGCGGATTGGGCCGCCGCAAAATACAAAGACTGATTCTGAAAACCTACCGAATCGACACCCATTATTGACCGCCAGTTGAATCTTTGCTTTCGTTCCCGATTTTGCTCGAAAGAATGGACTTTTCCGTCACGAAACGGGTCTTCGACTTTTCGAATTTATCATCATCCCTGTGGGAAATACAATGCCCCTGAAAGACAGCCTTCTCTTCAATTTGAATGCGCTTTGTGAAGACATCGCCGATTACCGCGGCCGGAGAAAAAATCTTGACATGTTGGGGAGCGTGGATGTCGCCGAGGAGGATTCCGAAGATTTCCACCGAAGCGGCATTTATGTTTCCGCGGATTCTGGCCTTCTCGCCAATGAACACATTTCCGGTCGCGTCGATGTTTCCGTCCACATCGCCCTGAATCCGGACATTGCCTTGAACCCTGACCTCGTTTTTGAAGAAGGAGCCGTTCCCAAGAACAGTGTTTATCGAAATGTCGTCTGCAAGAAATCCCATAGTCTATTTTTTGTTTGTAAGTTTCACGTTCACATACTTCGCAGGATCGACTACATCCGAACCGATATGGATTTCATAATGCAGGTGCGGTCCCGTGGATATTCCCGTGTTTCCGATTGTGCCGATTACATCCCTCTGAGAAACAAACTGCCCCTTCTTCACTTTTACAGAAGACATGTGGCAGTAGCGGGTGTACATTCCGTGCTTGTGCTTGATGATTACATAGTTGCCGAATCCAGAGTCGTAGGCTACAGTCACAACCTGGCCGTTGGCGGTCGCCATTATCGGGTCGCCGCTCCTGAACGTGGAGATGTCCAGTCCCTTGTGGATGTACCATACGCCGGTGATAGGATGCTTGTTCTGCCCGAAGTTCATAGATATGTGCCCGATTCCGCCCTTTATCGGCCAGATGTTCGGGATGTCGGTGAAAAGGGTCTCCTGGCTCTCAAGCATTTTTCCAATCTGCTCGATTGGCTGGATGGAGCTTTCGAGGAACGAAGAGAGCTGCTTCATGTCGGCGACCTCTTTCGTGCTGCCGCTCACAGTCTCCTCGGTATCGAAAATCGAATTCAAGTCGCTGTCGGAGGAAGAATTTTTGTTTACGTTTTTTGATTGGTTGAGTCCCAGAAGTGAAAGCGTCTGCGTGAGCGAAGACTTGAACCTTTTTGCGGACTGGAGGACATTGTTGTTCTCGTCCCTCAGTTCGTCGAAGCTTGCGAGAAGCTCCCGGTTTTCCTTTGTCGCCTTGCTGAGTTCGCTCCTGATTCCAGAGTCCTGGCGCTTGAAATATATGAAGGCGGAAACAATTCCTATCAAGAGCATGATTCCGAACGCGAGAGCGAACACGTTCGTCTGGAAATTTATGACGTTGCCCTTTGAATGAGGAACGACCATTATGGTGAGTTTGCTGTCGCAAACCTTCACGATTTTTTTCACGCCCCTCACAAGAAAGCCGAATCCATTCTGGGTCCAGTTCTTCAATGAAGCGATGGCGTTTTTCTCTAACCTTTTGTAATGTCTTGACTTAGCCAATCTAGTACTCCGAAACGCATAATTTTATCATGTTGCAAGAAACCATGTCAAACAATTGCGATTTTTTAGAGATTTTGGAGATTATAAAACCGCCAAAAATTTGACATATAAAATTCCTTGTGTTATCCTTCAACACGCATATCGACCGATTTTGGTCATTGTCTTATCTGTTTTTTATTTATTTTTATTTTTTGGAAGAAAAGCAATGCAATTTTTTGATACTCATGCCCACATAGGCCTCATCTACGAGGATCCTATAGAACAATTACGCGTCGTACAGCAAGCGAAACTTGCGGGCGTAACGAGAATACTCAGCATCAACAACAGCCTGATGACTTTCAAGAAGGTCTATCCGGTCCTGAAGGCGATGCCGGGAATCTACCATGCGGTGGGAGTCGCGCCGGTGGAGGTGATGAACCCTGGAAAAGACTGGATTGCGACAATCGAAGCCAGCGCGAAGCTCCCGAACGTGGTCGCGATTGGAGAGACGGGACTCGACTACTACAAGCAGTTCGGCGACAAGAGAAGCCAAATCGAGCTTTTCATCACCCAGCTTGAAATCGCGAGGAAATTCGACCTGCCAGTCATCATCCACAACAGGGCCGCTGGAAAGGACGTGTTCGACATCCTCAAGGAAAAGATTCCGCCGGCAGGGGCGATTCTCCACTGCTACGACGAAGACGCGAAGTACGCGAAAATGTGCCTCGACGCAGGTCTCGACGTCTACTTCTCGTTCGCCGGAAACCTCACCTACAAGAACGCGAAGAACCTGCACGAGACTGTCCTGAACATTCCACGCGACAGGATTCTCCTCGAAACGGAAAGTCCATTCATGATTCCGGCCCAGATAAAAGAGAAGAAGCGTTCCATGCCGGCATACGTCACCTACACGGCGAAATTCCTGGCGGAGATGCTCCAGCTGCCTCTTGAGGATTTGGCAAGCCAAGTTTGGAAGAACAGCTGCAAGGTTTTCAGGCTGCCCGAATAATTTTTTTGTCAAAAGTCAAACTGCGCACAAAGGTGCGCATTTTTTTTGTATAATTGATTTTTGGAAAAATAGGAGAAAAACAAATGCTTTACCATCCTGTGAAAATCGGAACACTGGAACTCGACGGCAATCTTTTTTTGGCACCTGTGGCTGGCTACTCCGACAGAGCCTTCCGCTCGATTTGCACCGAGTGCGGCGCGGATTTCGCGTACACGGAAATGGTCTCCGCGGAGGCCCTGGTCAGAAAGAACCTGAAGACAGAGACGCTCATGAGGCGCGCCCCAAACGAAAAGAGCTATGCCGTGCAGATTTTCGGAGGGAACCCGGAGACGATGGCGGAAGCGGCTAGAATCGTCATAGAAAAAACGACCTGCGAGTGCATCGACATAAACGGAGGCTGCCCGGTACCCAAAATCATAAAAAGCGGCGCGGGCAGCTCCCTCACAAAAGACCCGGAAAAACTCTATTCAATCGTGAAAGCAGTGAACGAAGCCGTGCAGAATTCGGAAAGGCCGGTCCCAGTGACAATCAAGATAAGGTCGGGCTGGGACGCAGAGCACATAACGTGGAAGGAAGCCGCCGACGCGGCGCTGAAAGCCGGAGCCGCAGCCATAACATTGCACGGAAGGACGAGGGCGCAAGGCTACGAGGGCAAGGCCGACTGGGGAAAATTGGCTGAACTCGTGGAATTTGTGGCGGGAAGGATTCCGGTATTCGGAAGCGGAGACGCATTCTCGCCCGAAGACGCCAAGCGGATGCTCGAAACGACGAAATGCGACGGAGTGATGTTCGCCCGGGGAGCGATGGGCAACCCCTTCATCTTCACGAGGACGAGGGAATTTCTGAAGACGGGAAAGGCGATTGAAGTTCCAATCAACGAGCGGATAAGAGCCGGATTCAGGGAGCTCGACCTCTTGGTGGAGGACCTGGGAGAGAAGGGAGCCTGCCTCGAAGCGCGAAAGAGATTCTGTGCCTACTCGAAAGGCATAGAGGGCAGCGCGGCTTTAAGAAAAACAATAGTTGCGGCAAATTCTGTCGATGATTATAGAAAGATATTTTCTGAATTTCTTTGAAAATCAATGTAAAATGGGAAGAATATGAGTTTCATTCAAGCGATTACCGAATTTTTTGAATCAATTTTCAACTCTTCGTCACCAGAAGTCCGAAAGAGACAGGAACTTAGGAAAATAGAGGGAGAATTGAAAAACCACCCCAAGGAAATTTTCAAGAACGAATGTCTCACCCCAAATTTTGCGGAGCTTTTTCGCATACTCTACGAAAACACAAAGCCCATAGACGAAATTCTATCAACCACAGTGAACACCGGGAACCTGCAGAAAGACGGAATGTTCGAGTACCAGCTGATTCTGACGGGCTTCACCGACGACACGCAGGAAAAACTGGAAAGTCTCAGCTACGAGGGCAGAAAGAAGAGCATCGAGAACTCGAACAACATCTCTTTGGAATTCGACAAGCAGAGAAGGGCTTTCGAGGCACTGCTCAACCAGCTCAACACGCCGGAATTCAGAAAAATAGACGAGACGATGGCGAAAGTGAAGCAGCTCGCCGACATCTGCCGCTACAACTACATTTCCGTCGTGAGGGCGTTCGACCCGGGCTTCGACGGCATCTCGCAAGCGGCGCTCACAAACGCCAGGGAAGTGCGTCCAGAGGTCGTCGGCTCGTACCTTCAGGACTTGTATTATCTTACGGCAAACATGTCGCTCAACTCAGCCGTGATGAGGGCTGTCCTTGCCCTGAAATATTTGAAGACCGGAAAGTCCCTCAGCAACGGAGAGACGGATTCTCTTGTGGACAACATCAAGAAAATCAACACCGTCCTGCTCAAAATCCTCGAACCAGAAATTCTCAGAAAGATAATATGCCTTGCAAAGAAGGACCCATCTTTCAAACCCAAAATCGCCACATACTCGGCGGATTCAATACGGAAATTCCTGGACTACGCGAAGGGAAGATTCGACTCGGACGAGAACCGCATAAAGACGGAGATAAGGGACTTCACGATTTCCGCGGAGCTCAGGGAACTCTTCAATGAAAATCCGCTTTCGCAGCTGCAAAACTACAACTCTGAAACGAACAAGCTTCTCAGGGAAGCGTCCCCCTACTCGCTCGAATGGATAACGCCGCTCCAGACGCTCAAGACGTTCATGGAAATCTACTTCAACGAGCCGGTGAAGACAGTGCTGAACAACATCCTCATCGAGGGCTTCTTCAACAATCCATCATACAAGACTTCGTATTCTTCGGCGGTCTACGCTTGCAACGACATAATGGAACGGCTGGCGGAATTCGAAAAATCATTCGACAGAGGAAAAGAGAACGACATGGCCAACATACTCGGCCTGATAGACGACAGCAAACGTGACTCTTCGTTCCTGAAACAGCTGGGGAATCTTGTGGACAAAATCAACAACCAGGCCCACGAAATCATCCAGGCAGAATCCAGAAACATCTTCACGCTCTACAAGCAGGTCGGGGACCTCATCGTGGACGCGAAGAAGTCAAAGCCTACGCTCATCCAGAACGTGAAGGTTCTTCTGTCGTCCACAAGGAACAGGGACGGTTCGGGCATTCTTGAGCAGCAACATCCCGCATGGAAAATATTCCTCAAGATAATGAAAAACTACGCCATCATCGGAGAACTTGAGGATGACAACAATTAGAAAAAAACTCGTACAGGACATCGACAAGAAAAAGCCGAACGCGGACTGCACAAATTTCGACTGCAAGTACTTCGTTGACAGCTACGAGAAAAAAGTCTACGACCTGCAGCAGATTCTCGAAATTTCGCGTTCGCTCTGCTCCACACTCGAATTCGGGAAGCTGATACAGTCGATTCTCGACAACTGCATGGCGCAGTTTCTTGTCCAAAGCGCGGGTGTTTTTCTTCTTGAGTCGTTCGACTCTGAATATTTCTCGCTCGGTTCAAACTATACGGGATTCGACATCAAAAACGACACGGACTACAAGATATCGGTCACAGGGCCTTTGGCCTCGATTCTCGGCAAGGAAAACGTCGTCTACACGATTCACGAACTGAACGAAGAGCTTATGGCAAGCGAACGGAACAGGCGGATGTCCGACATGGGAAAAATCGACCGGGAAATCGCCATCCTGCAATCGCTGACCCCGACTCTCATAATACCGCTCATGCTCAGGGGGCATCTCCAGGGCATCCTTGTCTTCGGAGAACGCATTGTCATAGGCGACGACACGGGTGACGCCGGAGAATACTACAGCGAATACGAAAAGGAGCACATCCTGGTCATAGCCTCGCTGGCCGCCATCGCAATCAGCAACGCGACGCTTGTAGAGCGGTCCGCCACCGACATGATGACGAAACTCAAGCTCAAGTATTATTTCTTCAACATGCTCACGGAAAAAATGGATTCGGCAAAGAAGAGCGGTGAAAAAATCGGCATCCTCATGTTCGACATCGACTTCTTCAAGAAATTCAACGACACCTACGGCCACGCGTGCGGAGACTACGTCCTGCAGACAGTCGCGACGCTCATCCGTGAAAGTCTGAGGGTCGACGACATGGCTTCTAGGTACGGCGGAGAAGAATTCACAGTCATGATATCCAAGGCCGACATGGCCAAGTCCATGACCGTGGCGGAGCGGATAAGGCGCAAAATCGAGGAGTACGACTTCAACTACGAAGAAAAACACATGAAAGTGACAATCTCCGTGGGCGTATCAGTCTTCGACGGAAACGCGAAAACAGAAACGACTCCGAACATGCTGGTGGACAAGGCCGACAAGGCACTCTACGTCTCCAAGCGGACGGGAAGGAACAGGGTGACGTTCGCCGATGAAAAATTGATATCGGCCGTGAAGCTGCCGAAGTAAACGCGGATATCCACAATCCATGCACAGAAAATTGCCGGAATCCACAATCCATGCACAAACGAACAAGAAACACACAAGTAATCCACAGGCGGAAAGCAGAAAAAGATGAGCGACATTCTTTCAAAAATTAGAAGACCCTTCAGGTACCAATTTTCAAACGCGGCCCTGATATTGATAATCACCAATGTGGCCGTCTTCTTTCTCTACAACTACACGTTCCTGATTCCGATACGCGAAGAGTACCTGTCGCTGAACGTAATCGGCTTCATCTACGAAAAATGCTTCTGGCAGCCGGTGACATACATGTTCATGCACGCGAACATGGCGCATCTTTTTTCGAACATGCTCGGGCTTCTTTTTTTCGGCATACAAGTCGAGAGGGCAATCGGCAGCAAGGAATTTGTCCTGCTCTACTTTGTCGTGGGAATAATGTCGGGTCTCTTCTCGGTCTTTCTCTATTATCTGCTGGGGCAGTACCAGATTAGCGTCGGCTTGCAGCCATACGCCTTCCTGAATTCGCTCGTCGGTGCCAGCGGCGCGATTTACGGCATTCTTTTGGCGTTCGCGACCATATTCCCAAAATCAAGAATCTATTTGTGGTTCATTCTCCCGGTTCCGGCTCCGATTCTGGTCATAGGCTACGCCGCGATAGAATTTTTCAGCCAGTTCGCCGGAAGTTCGAATGTGGCCCACTACACGCACCTGGCGGGCTTCGCTGTCGCCTTTTTATATTTTATCGTGCGCTTCGGGGTGAATCCCGTAAAAGTTTGGCGCGACGCATTCCGAAAATAAAGCATGAAAAGATTGGAAATTTCAAAGGCCGCCATCTTGAAGAAGATTTTCACCGTTCTCGGCGCATTCGCCATCATTTCTTCGGTCCAGGCGGCGGAAGTCACGCAGGAGCGTCTTGTGAGATTTTCGCTCTGGGCCGCGACCGACGTGTATCCCGGCTATTTCGACACGGACAACGCTTCGGACAAAGAAAAATCCATGAACAAGGATTCAAATTCCGACGTCACATACGCAGTTCCGGTCAAGAAAATAAAGGAAGTCGCTCCATTCATGGTCGAAGGCATGGTCTACGGCTGGCAGTTCGACTATACGCCTTCCGACAAGGCAAGGGGCGTGAAGGAATATTTCGAGATGACCCCAATCAACACACTTTCAGAGGCAGAGAAGGCCTCTATAAATTTCGCCAAGCCCTGGATTGAAAACGACCGTCTGAGCGCGTGGGTCGAGTACAGGCGCACAGAAGCCCAGCAACATCTCTACAACTCGTGGAAGTCGATACTCCACCCGCGGATAAAGAGCATCGGGTACGCCAAGCTGGTCGAGGGCTTCGACGGCATAAAGAAAGCCTGCGAGGAAGCCGTGAAGAACGGCGTGAGGGAATATGAGCGCACGCAGATAAAAACAAAGCCCAAGGAAATCATCGGCAAAGTCCTCATTTCCGAGCCTCCGATGATAGGGGTGGATGCTGGGCGTTACAAAATCTTGCTTGATTTTTTTATGGAATCAGATAGAATTATTGAATACAAGACATTTTGAACAGCATGTTCGAATTTTTTCGCTCGGAGGAAAAGATATGAAAAAGTTTTTCGCGGTGCTCCTCATCGCATTGGGTATAACGGTAAGCGCAGTGGCTCAGGAAGGTGAAGAACTCATCGCAAAGCCAGTGGACACAAGTACCCAGAAGATAGTTCCAGAGGACCAGCACGTTACAAAGAAGACCGCAAGCGTCACTATGTACTACACGCCAATGACGGACGAAGTGACAATCTACTATGTGGATTTGAAGGTTTCTTTTGACCAGGGAGACGCGATGAACACGATTCTTGCATGTCTAAAAGATTTCCAGGCGCAGCAGGGATATTTGAGCTACAAATTCCTCAGCAAAGACAAAGTCAAGTATTACAAGGACGACAACAAGATGACATGGGCCAGATACGAGTCCAGAGTCCACTTCGGCCAGAAATCGGCTTTTTC
>CAMHLH010000018.1 GCA_946185925.1 uncultured Treponema sp. | reverse complement strand
CTCCCATGAAGCCGAACCCAGCACCGTGAGCAGGAACGACTCTATCTTGTTCAGGTTCGAGCCTCTCGCGCCCATGTAGTAGAACGCTCCCTGGTATGGATGGAGGACAAAATTCGTCCAGTACCAGTCCTTGTCCCATTCCATCTCGCGCTCCCAGAATCTGTTCCATTCGTCCGGGCCGACCTTCGCCCAGTCTCGTCCACCGACATAGCGGTTCCACGAGCACAAAAACACATTGTAGAAAGCCACGAGACCAACCGCAGTCAGGTAATGCTTTTTTTCGTCGTTCTCGTGGAGCCAGCCGTCCGCGTCCTGTTCGCTTCCTGACACGTCGAATGTGATTCCTCTGCTTTCTGTCGCTGCCGCAGTTTCTGTTTCCGCTGTTTTTTCTGATTCTGTCTGTGAAAATCCAAATTGCACTATCAAAGTGAGCGTTATAAATAAAGAAAAAAGACGTTTCATAGAAAAAAAATACTAAGTGATATTTTGCTTTTTTGGTAGTAGAATTCTTTGCATGAATAGAAAAAAGGTGTTTGGTTACAAAAAGAGAAAATTCCTGTTTTGCCTTGCCGCTGTCGTTTCTTTCGCGTTTGTGTCGATTTTGGTTCTGCTGATTTTTTTGTCGGAGACTGACTATTCCAAGAAAAAATTTGTCTTCAAATTGTCGGAGGTTCATTCCGACGACTATCCTACAGCCCTCGCCGACAAGGAATTTGCCCGCAGGGTCTACGAAAGGAGCGGAGGCCGCATAAAAATCGAGGTTTACACTGACGGGAGGCTTTATTCGGACGAGCCGGACGCCCTCAAGTCCCTCATGGATGGAGAACTCGACTTCGCCCGCATCTCAAGCGCGCCGATTGGAAGATTCGTCCCCAAGTTGAACATAATCCAGCTTCCATTAATTTGCCGCGACACTGAACACTTCCTGAAAGTCATCACGGGCCCTATCGGAAAAAGCCTGCTCGATTCGGTTGAGAAAGCGAATATCGGAATCGTGGGGCTTTGCTTCTACAATTCCGGAGCCAGGTCCCTCTACCTCAAGAACGAGATTCACAAAATCGAGGACCTGCAGGGCATGAAAATCCGCATCCAAATTTCTCCGACGATGAATGAGCTTTTGGAATGTTGCGGTGCCAGCGGTGTTATAGGCATCGGCACCCATGAAGTCTACGACAAGATTCTGAACGGAATAGTCGACGGTGCGGAGAACAACATCCCAACCTACCAGTCGATGGGCGATTACCTTGCCGCTCCCTTCTATGTCAGGACCGAGCACGCTCGTGTTCCCGACATCCTGCTCGCCTCTTCGTCAACTTTCTCAAAACTTTCCGAAGCCGATGTTGAGCTGATAAGGGAGTGCGCCCTGGAGAGCGAGGCGTTCCAGTTTGAACAATGGGAGAAAAAAGAGAAGTCCTCTTTGGACATAGTGAAGCAGGTCGCCAATGTCGTCGATTTGCCTGATGAAGAGCGGGCAAAACTGGAGGAAAAGTCAAAAATGGTCTATAAAAAATACGAGGGAGAGTATGGGGACTTGATAAGGGAAATATTGGCCAGCGAATGAGCATTAAGGATTTCTTTTTCTTTGCCATTCGACGCTATTTCGGATATATTTCTAATAGTCCACAGGCGGGTTTTCTTTTCAAATCCGCTTGTTTTTTTCAATTTTGTAAATTTAAAAAGGAGACTTCAAATGATTCTTAACGAAGAAGAGAAGAAAGACGCTGAGAAGAAAGAAGATTCGCTTTCCGAGAAATTCCTCAAGACCCGCCAGATTCTTTTGAGCGGTGAAATCAACGAAGAGAACGCAGAAAAAATCAACAAGCAGCTTTTGCTTCTTGAAGCAGATTCAGACAAGCCGATTTACATCTACATCGATTCCCCTGGCGGCTCAATCGATTCCGGATTCGGCATCTACGACATGATTCGTTTCATCAACGCGCCTGTGTACACTATCGGAACGGGACTCATCGCAAGCATGGGGTCAATCATTCTTCTTGCGGCTCCAAAAGAGAGAAGATTCGGTCTCCCGAACAGCCACTACCTCATCCACCAGCCTTTGATTGGCGGAGTAGCCCGCGGAGTCGCCACAGACCTTGAGATTCAGGCTGTTGAAATCGCCAAGTCGAAGGACAAACTCGTCAAACTCATCGCGAGCGAGACCGGCAAGTCCGAGGCAGAGGTGCGCGCCGACTGCGACAGGGACCATTGGCTCACTGCCGAGGAGGCTGTCGCGTACGGTTCTTCAGGCCTGATTTCAAAAATCATCACCAAGCGCAGTGATTTGAACTAGTTTTTCAGAAAATGTTTGAGCTTACCGAATCGAGAATCGCTGAAATCTTGTTCGCGATGGAGAATCAGAACGACGAATTCGCGTTGGTCGCGGATGCGGACAAGTTTTCCATTGTCTCTTTTTCCCAAATAGATTTCTCTGATTCCGATTCGTCAGGTTCGAAAATAAATCCGGAGAATGTCTATTCGCTTCCAAAGTGGTTTTCATCCGACGGATTCAATCTTCTTGAAGAATTCGCCGAGGGACTTTCCGAAGGTCCTGCCAAGTCCGAGCTGAAGGCTGTCCTGGCGAATGGAAGGGGGGTGTTCAAGAATTTCAAAAATGTTGTAAGGCACCATTCTGGATTGGAAAA
This sequence comes from uncultured Treponema sp., assembly GCA_946185925.1. Taxonomy (GTDB): domain Bacteria; phylum Spirochaetota; class Spirochaetia; order Treponematales; family Treponemataceae; genus Treponema_D. The sequence continues at coordinate 16,059 of CAMHLH010000018.1, read as the reverse complement.
TCGCTTTCGTTTGTTCAAAGAGAGAAAAATGAAGGCGCGGATACTTGAATGGTACGCCTCGCTCCGTGAAGGCTGGGGTCTTGAGAAGTTGGAGTCGGGTTTTCTTGAGTCCGATTTGATTTTGGAGGATTTCAGTTTCAGAGAATATGATTTTTCGACGGACGGAAATTGTGTCTTGGAGGAGAGCGGAAAAATTTCAGATGAGTTGAAAGAGGAGAATCCCGGCGATTTAGGGCTTCTGTTCGCGGATTTATGGAGTGAGAAACAAAATCAGGGCTTTGAGGCTTCTAGAGGCTTTGTTTGCCGCACTTTGTCAGAAGAATTCGCAGGCTGCGTTCTTTATCGAGTAGATTCACGATGTCCGACAGTTGCAAGAGAGTCAGTAACTCTAACTACCTGTTTTGTGAACAAGAATTACCGCGGCTTGGGCATCGCACGGAAGCTGGTTTCTGCCTGTGTTTCCGATTTGCGAAAAAGCGGTTTTTCAACATTTTTTATGGCCGATGCGCTGATTTCCGAGTCTTTTGAGAGAATATTGACGGACTTGGGATTTGAGAAAATTCGTTCAGCGTACGTCGCAAGATTTTAATTTGGGAAAAAGACCCATAGGAGTTTTATTATGGCTTTCAGACAGCACGAAGAGTTGACAGAAGAGCAGATTAGGGCGTTCCTCAAGGACGCTGTGGCTAAGGTGAAGGAGCATCCGGAAGAGTACGAGGAGTACAAGAAGATTTTCAAGGAAGAGACCGGATTGACCACCAGGAATTTCGTTGCCGCCTATATTTTGAAGCAGGCGGGTGGTGCCATCTACCGCTTCAACAAATTCAAGGACAATGGCGATGAATTCCGCCCGCGCAAGAGATTCGAAAGTGAAAATTCGGAGAACACCGAGAACCGCGAGTTCAAGCACGAGCGCTACCAGCACATCGAAATCGATTCCGACGTTGCCGCCACTGTTTTTGTGGGCGTTGGAAAGAACAGAAGGGTTTATCCGAAGGACATCGTAGGTCTTTTCATCAGCGTCGCGGGTCTTGAAAAAGAGAGAATCGGCGACATCAAGGTCTACGCGAACTATTCCTTCGTGCAGCTCTTCAAGGACGATGCGGACAAGGCTATAAACGCCCTGAACGGATACGAGTACAGGGGCCGCAAGCTGAGCGTCAGCTATTCAAGGCAGAAAGGCGTCGAGAGCGAGGGCGAGCTTGCCGAATCTGCGAATGCGGATGCTCCTGCTGTGACCGAAGTCGCGGAGAGCGTTGCCGAGAGGCCTGCCGCAGCGGAGCCGACACCTGCTCCTGTCGTTTCTGAAGAGCCTAAGGGCGAGACGAGAAGCTTCTCGGAGCTTTCCGATGAGGAAATTCTTGCAATGAGGGCACCGCGCTCTTCTTCTACGAGCGACATCCAGTAGTTTTTTTGAAATTTTCAAGGACGGGCTTCATCGAGGCCCGTTTTTTTTACGTCCGTTGTTGTTTTTTTTGATGGAGGAAAAGATGAATCCGATTGTAATCAAGACTGGTCCCCTGCGCGTAAACACCGTCATTGTTCCGCTTTTTGGCTGCGACGCGTTTGTCGTGGACCCTGCCGCCTGCGCTTTTTCCAAGGACGAAAACGTCATAATCAGCCGCCTTGAAAAAGAGGAATTGAATCCTGTCGCCATTGTCCTGACCCACGGACATTTCGACCACGTTTCGGGCCTGCCCGCCATGAATAAAAAATATCCAAGCATTCCAATCTTGATTCACAAGGGTGACAGCGGCTTTGTCGGCCCGAATTCCGCGGAGACTCATGACGAGCACCTCTACCGCATGGGCTTCGATGAGTTTCTCCCGTCTGTGACAAATCTTCCGCCTGCAACTTCCTTTCTCGTCGACGGAAAATCGCTCTTGGACTGCATGGAAGGTTTCGCCTCGAAATTGCCGGAAGAGACGAAAAATGCCTTGGCCGATTGGAAAATCATCCACACCCCTGGCCACACGGAGGGGGGAGTTTGTCTTTTGAATAGGAAAGAGAAAATCCTCGTCTCGGGCGACACTCTCTTCTATCATTCGTGGGGCAGGACTGACCTTCCGGGCGGAAACGAGAGGGAGCTTCAGAAAAGCCTCTCTGCGATTCTTTATGAAATTGAAAACGATGTGAGAATCTTTCCAGGGCACGATAAGTGCGGCTTCACCAAAGAAGATTGATTTCGTTTGTTGGCGGCTCGAACGGTGTGAATTCGATGTCCCCGTTCCTGTCCCATTTTATCTCGAAGTATTCGTATTCCGCCTGTTCGCTGTCCTTCTTTATCGTGACGATGGCGAACGTGTGCGGAAGCCCGCCCCTCGGAACAGAGCAGCTTCCTGGGTTCAGCATGGTCAGCTTTCCCTTCGTCGTCGAATTCGTTTTTTTTTGGGCGTTGGCTATGTGGGTGTGCCCGTAGAAGACGATTTCCGCTCCGATTTTCTCCGCCTCGGCCTTCAATTCCTTTGTTCCGATGTAGACATTGTACCTGTGGCCGTGCGTCATCATCACTTTTTTACCCGCGACCGTGAATTCAATCTGCTGGGGGACTGTTATCGACAGCCGCTCGCTTGTGACGAGCTGGTAGTTCGCGTAGTCGCCGTTCCCTTGCACGAAGACCACGCTTTTTGGAATCAATGCGTCGTAGCCTTCTATGTTGTGGAAGTCCTCTATGACCCCAAGCAGGTCCGGCATCCCGTCTCCGCAGAAGCACACGGCGTCGGCGCTCTTTCCGTGCTGTTCTATTATGTCGAAGAGGACGTTCTTGCCGCCGTGCGAATCGGAAATCAAGAGTATGCGGGCCGAACTTTTTTCCGACAGTTCCTTCACGGATTCTTCGTCAGAAAGCATGGAATTGGGGAGTTGCTTGAAAATTCTCATTTGCCGACTATCTTCTACTCAAATGTGAAATGGTTCAAGGCTTGTATTTTCGTTTCTGAATCTACGTATCTTGAGACGGGAATTTCCTTTCCGAGAATGTTCTGGGCCGTGTTTATGAGGTTCTCGTCTTTTTCGAACGGGCTCTTCCTCGCTATCATCGACATTATCGTGTTCGAGATGACTTTCCTCGTGTCGAAATTCGGGATTGTGTGGACGGCTTCCCCCTCCAAATCCCCCACGGACTCTGAATTTCCGGCATAGTCGATTACGATGTCCGATGTGTACTGGATGCCGAGAATGTCGTCCTGCGGGAAGAACGAAACGACCGGAAAATGAAGTTTGCCGTCGTCTTCCTTGTCCATCAGCTCCGCCAATGTCTTGTGCGTCTTCTCCGGCGCACCGAAAATCAGGAGGCCCGCTACGTTCTCGCTGTCTTCGACCATGGATTCAAGCTTCGATATCCTCGCGTATTTTCCGCTCATGAAGTCGTTTGGGAACACATAAAGCGAAACGAAGCCGTCTTTTTCGTCCGTCTTCAGCGAAAAGTCGGAATCCAAATCAGCTTTGATTTTCTCCACCGTCGCGTCGTCGTTGAAGCCGTATCCCAGGACGACCACTATCGATTTTTCGCTTATGTAGCCCGCTGTTTCATCGTCAAGTTCCCTAAGGCTCGGCGGCAGGCTCATGTTTTCCTGCTTCTTCGATTCAGTTTCGGATTTTTTGCATCCCGTGAAAGAAATGATTGCCGACGCAAGGACAATCGCAAGGATACCTACTTTTTTCATTATTCCGCCTCCTGTAAACAAAAACACCCGACACCGATTATCGATGTCGGGCATTGAAAGTATATTAAAAATTTATTCCCATTCAACAGAAATCTTCACGCTTCCCTTTGTGGCCGCCGGAGTGCTGACCGCCGCCGGGGTGCTGGGTCTTCCTGTTGGAGCCGAGCCTGCTGCGGATGTCGTCGCCTCGGATTCGCTCGCGCTTGTCGTCGCCACTGCCGCGAATTCCGTTGTGGCCTTTGCCGCGTTGCTTCCTGCCGATGTCACGGCTCCCTCGCTTGAGAAGCCGGCCGTTTGGCCTTTTGTGACCGTGAAGGCTCCGAGCGGCGCGCCGTCCGTTATCGAGTCGACAGAGTTGCCCGCCGTTGGAATGAAGGCCGGAGCGTCGTCCTCTGCTTGCGAGGCGACCTGCGCTCCCTTGTTGCTCGATTTCCAGACCGCGACCGAGCCTGAGAATGTCTTCACGTCCGTCGCCCTGAACTTGTTGCTGACCTCAAGCTCCGTTCCTCGTACGGAAGCCGTCGCGACAGGAGAGCGAACCTTGAAACCGACCGCCTTGTCCTCTGTCTTCTTTACGTTTGATTTTATTGAGCCGGTGTCCAGGTAGATTCTCGTCTCGTCCTTGTTCTCTTTTGAGACAAGCTGCTCCAATGTTATTCTTGTGAGCGGAGCCACAGTGATTTTTGACTCCTTGATTTTGAGAACCAGTTCTGCCTTGAAACCTGTCTGGATGACCGCTCCCTTTTCGAGAGGCGTTCCCGCCGAAAGGGGAATCCACTTTGTCGGGTCGAGCCTGTCCTGGACTTCAACTTTTCCCGAAGCTTTTTCCACGATAGCCTGCATCTGCTCGTTCGCGGCCATTGCCGATGAAAGACCGAATGTGGCTACAAATGAAGCCAGAAAGAATGTCTTGATTGATGCTTTCATGTTTTCCTCCGATTGTATTGAATGTTTTCACGCTTGATGCGGTTAGAATGTGAGCGTCGCTTTCAATTCCAACGTCGTCTTGTTGTTTTCAGAATCGTCGAAATCGACGAACTGAACCGCCGAGAAGTTGAAGTTCAAGTCCGAGAATGGCTGGTATGCCAAGCCGCCCTTGAACTGGAGTCCGGCAAGTCCGAACGAGTCTTTGTCGTCGCCCCTGAAGCTGTCGCATGCCAAGTCCGCCGATGCCGAGATTAGCAGTTCGTCTGTCGGCTTTACGGAGCCGAACGGTCCTGCCATGAGGATTCCTGAAACCTGCTCCTCTATCTGCGCGAGAATGGCGGAGTTCGATGTGAATCCGTGGAATTTATCGGTCGCGTAGAGGGCTGAAAGTCCGGCCGAAATTTTCTGCGACGGAGAGAAGTAGGTGATGTTGCCCCTGCTCAAGTTGCCGATTCCGGTGTCCTCGAAGACGCTCTCGTCTCCGCCGTATGTCGTGTAGCCGATTGTGGAAGAGAGGCTGTAGTATGTGCCGAGGAAGGCCGGGCCTGAGATGGCGAGCGTTCCGTAGAACCTGTTGAAGCTCTCGCCCTTTGTCCTGAACGTTCCAAGACCTTCGATGACGACAGTCTGGTTCATGAAGATGTTGTTGAGGGTCGCTGCCAGGCTTCCGACTGCGTATCCCTCTGCCAGCTCGTAGAGCTTGTCCGCGTCCTCCTCATAGCTGTCCTCGTCGTTGCATGAGAGGATTGAGACCGTCCTTCCGTTCAGGAGACCCGTGTATGAGCCGTAGAGCGAAAGTCCAAGGAAAGTCGAGTTGTATTTTGCGAGAATGCCGTCCGCGTTCTGTGTGAAAATTTTGCCGGAAGCGTCGGAAAGGGAGAATCGGCCGAGCGACAAAGAAATTTCCTTTGCGCTGTCTCCCGTGGAAAGGTGCTTGAGCAACACGATTTTGAAAAGGTCCAAATCCACAAGCTGTGTGTTGTCCGATTCGCTGCTGCCGTCCATGTTGTGGTCGTACTCGAATTCGTACTTGCCTTCTGCGATGACGTAATTCTCTCCGGAAGCCGTGAATGGAATCTTGCACCAGAGGGACGCGTCTGCGACCGCTTCGATTGTGTTTTTGTCTCCAGATTTTATCTCGTCCGAGTTGTTGTAGAATTTTCCGCTTCCGCTTACCAGGCCGCCCCAGTCGAAAGCGAATGCCGAAGATGCCGCGAAGATGCCCGCCATGGCGGTTATTGCTGTTCGTTTTAGTGACATAGTTTTTCTCCGTTATTTGGCTTCTGAAATGCAGCTGTTCAAAAGATTTATTGCATCGTGTCCCGATAGCGGCAATGATGCCTCCGCTGTCTGCGGAATCACGCCTCTGGCTTTCAGTTCCTTGAATGCGTATCTTTTTGAGTCAGTTATCTTGTACATCAATCCGCCGTCCATTTTCGCGGCTTTCATGAAGACGTATGAGGCTTGGGCAAGTGTCGCCTTGTCGCTTTCTTTTGCGTCTTGCTTGAAGAATCTTCTTCTCTTCATTTCCTCGAAAGCTGTCGTGTAGTTTGAGTTTTCCGGCAAGTTGAAACCGCAAGTTCCAGCCATGTAGGAGATTTGCGCAAGGTTCACTTCCTCTGAATCGAGAATTTCCGAGATTTTTTCAAAACTCTGGGCATTTGCCGCAAATGCGGCTGCGACTGCGATGGTCGCTATAAGAATCAATTTTTTCATATGCAGTTCCTTGTTCGTGCCTATATAAAATTTGATTGAAAATTTACCTTAAAAAATAAGTATACAGTGTGCTATAATTTTTGTCATGGTAAATTTCAAGCGAGTATTGGACAAGATAATAGTCTTGGCTGTTGTTTTTGTTTGTGGTGTTGCTGGCTTTTTTGGGCTTGTGCAGAAATTCGATTTCAGGCTTTATGACCTTCTCCTTGGCTTCAAGAAGGACGCTCCCACCAGAAACGAGGTCGTGCTTGTGGACATAGACGACTATTCTTTGGACAAGCTTGGGGCGTGGCCGTGGAGCCGGAAAGTCTACGCCGACATGCTGGTCAGGCTGAGGGAGCTTGAGGCTTTCGCGGCCGTGTTCGATATCGAGTATCTTTCTCCGTCAAATTCAAGCGTCAGGCCTGGTTGGGAAAAGTCCCTTGCGGATTCTTATAGGAACAGCGCCGACTTGAATTTCGATTCCGAGGCGTTCTTCAATGCCGTAAAGGATTCTATATTCGTAAACTACGATGACTATTTCGCCCGGTCGATTCAGTTTTTCGGGAACTCATGGCTCACGATAAACGCCGACTATCTTGCGGAGTATTCAGAAAATGACATCTCATATGTGAAGTCACGTTTTCTTTACGATGTCGATGATTCTCGGAATCTGGTTTTGAAGGGCAACATCCAGACCAAATTTGACAGCGAGAGCAAGTCGTTCTTTGAAAAGAGGAGCTTGAATTCAATTGATTTTGTCAACTTCGACAAAAACGCAATCACCAACGACTATGTGAACGAGCTTTCCCCCACCATGAACCTCTTCATTTCGAGGGCGAGCGGTGCCGGTTTCACCAATTCCTTCATCGATTCCGACGGAAGCAGAAGGCGGGTCGAGCTTTTGAGCTTCAAGGGGGACGGTTGCGTGGCGCAGCTGGTTTTGGCTCCGCTTTTGGGAATGATTCAGCCCGAGAAAATCGTCAGGAAGCCGCATTCGCTCGATGTAATCGGAGGCAGCGTGCCGGAGATGAATTCGGCCGGCGAGATATTTGCATGGACCAAGAGGGACATATCGATTCCTTTGGACGACGAGGGAAGGATGCTGGTCAACTGGAAAAATGCCGACTACAGCGATTCCTTCAGGCACGAGTCTTTCTTCCTTATAAGCCAGCTGGATGATTACGAGCAGAACATCTATAAGACTCTGACGGAGCTTTCGGAAACTGAATGGAGCGGTTCCGAGTATGTTTCATACCGAACAACGGCCGCTGCCCTCTGCTCCGACTACAAGAACATTCTGGACTACAAGGAATATCTTCTTTCAATCTGCGAGGGCTTCGACGCTTCGGGGACTGCCATTTCCGGCGGAATAGCAAAGGAGGTCTACGACGAGTATTTTTCCTTGCGGACCAGTTTCTTCTCCAAGGTCTTTGATTTCGCGAATGACTACAAAGGCAAGGAGTTGGCGGAGGTCGAGTCTTTTTTGAACGACAATGTGGAATTCTTTGATGAGAAAGTTGCGGCTGAAATAACGGCGTTCGTCGTTGGTGATTTCGATGTTTTAAAGAGCGATGTCAAGAACTACATTGAGAAATTCGCGGAAGCCAAATCTGTATTGAAGAACGCTTTCTGCATAATCGGAAACACCGCGAGCGGAACGACCGATTTGGGCACCAATCCTTTCTCCCGCTCATATCCGAACGTCGGCTTGCACGCGAATGTCTACAACACGATTCTGACGGGCGAGTTCATCGTTCCTCTCGATTGGAAGTGGGGTGTCTTGATAGCAGGGATTCTTTCAATGCTGCTTGTCGGGTTCGCCCCTTCCAAGAACGCCTGGATTCAAATCCTGTTCGGTGTCGTCCTCTTGTGCATCGTCGTCTTGATTCCTGTTCTTTTGATGATGTTCAAACGCTATTATCTTCCTTCCGTCACCCCGATTCTGATTTCTGGAATTTCATTCCTTGTCGTCACCGCTTTCCGCTTGATGTCGGCGGAGAAGGACAAGGCGTTCTTGAAGAACACTTTCGGAGCCTACGTTTCGCCCGAAGTCGTCAACGAAATCGTGAAGAACCCGGAGGTTGCCCGCCTCGGCGGAAAGACCGACAGGATTACGGCCCTCTTCTCTGACGTGAAGACATTCTCGGGCTTCACCGAGGTCATCAACAACGAGGAGCGGAAGCGCGTGAAGGAAGAGAACGCCGCCCTTCCAGAGAAAGAGCGGAAGTCCGACGACGAAGTGGAGATGCTTGGCGCCGCGAAGGGTGCGGAGCGCCTTGTCGCCGTCCTGAACGAGTACCTCGGAGTCTTGAGCGACGCAATCATGGCGGAGGGCGGCACAATCGACAAGTACGTCGGCGACGAAATCGTGTCGTTCTTCGGCGCGCCGATTCATGACGAGAACAACGCGTACAACGCCTGCGTTGCCGGAATCAGGATGCTGCAGGCCGAGTCGAAGTACAACGACGAGCACAAGGACAAGCTTCCGATAAATCCGCAGACCGGCGAGCCTTTCTATCTGCATTCGAGGGTCGGTTTGAACACCGGAAACATGGTCGTCGGAAACATGGGAACGGACAAGAAATTGAACTACACGATTATGGGAAACAACGTGAACCTCGCGTCGCGCCTTGAGGGAACCAACAAGGTCTACGGTTCCTGGATAATGGTGAGCGAGAGCACTTGGCGGAGCGCGGATTCGGGCGACAACAAGGGAAAACTCGTCGCCAGGTTCTTCGATGCCGTCCGCGTCGTGAACGTGAAGAAGCCTGTCAGAATCGTGAACATTCTGGGGCTTCGCGACGAGCTTCCGCCGGAGCGCGTGTCGGCCGCCGAGATTTTCAACGAGGGAATGAAGTGGTACATGAAAGGCTCTGACAACCCGGGCGAGTCGAAGGACCCCGAGGACTTCAAGAAGGCCTACGCTCTCTACAAGAAGGCCAACGAGCTTTACCCGGAGGACGAGTCGTCCAAGGTCTTCATGAACAGGTGCGCCGATTTCTTGAAGAACGGAATCAGGGGCGAGTGGGACGGCGTCTACACAATGACTTCAAAATAGTCAGCTTTTGCTCTCTTCGAGTATCAAATCAACAGTCTCGGCCTTCGTCACTTTCACGAGGTCGTTCGGGTCGAGCACAATCTGCTCTCCGCGGACGCCAGCCGAGATGTAGATTTTCTCGAACGAGAGCGCGCTTTGGTCTATGTATGTCGGAAAGAGCTTTTTCATGCCGATTGGGCTGCAGCCTCCTCTGATGTAGCCTGTGAGCGACAGAAGCTCGTCCGGCTTCACTGGCGTGACTTCCTTCGCTCCGCATGCCTGCCTCGCCTTTTTGAGGTTGATTTCGTGGAGCGCGCTTTGGCAGAAGACCACGAGCTGCTTTGCTTCCGTCCTCATCACGATTGTCTTGAAGCACGCGCCTGGATTTATTCCAAGTTTTTCCGCTATGTTCCCTGCGGCTCCCCTCGAAAGCTCATGCTCTCCGTCGTCGTCGTAGCTCAATGTCTCGTACTTTATCTTGTTCGAGTCGAGAATCCTCATCGCATTTGTCTTTTTCATTTTGAGTTCTCCTTTTTTTTAAGATTTTGTTTGCCTCATTCGTCGATGATTTCGAGGGAGTGGCTTGAATACTTCGGAAGAAAGCCCTTCAATTCCCCTGTCTCGAACCTGACGATTATCTTGTATTCACCGCTGTCGCTCTCCGTTCCTTTGACGATTTCTCCGTATCCGTAGTCGTCGTGGTAGATTCTCACGCCCCTGTGGTATTTTTTCGCAATCGGGTCGTTGCCACCGAACGAAGAATTCGAAAGCCCGTTTTTTCCGTGGACTTTGCTCATGAGCTGCCGTTTCCTCTGCTCCTGGCCTTTCGAGCATATTATCGTGACGTGCTCCGGGTCGATTTCACGAAGGAATGGGCTCATGTCCATGAATTCCAGATGGCCGTACATCCGCCTTGAAGCGCAGCATGTCAGGTAGAGTGAATTCCGCGCGCGCGTCATTCCGACGTAGCAGAGTCTGCGCTCTTCTTCGAGTTCCTCTCCCGCCTTGTCCGTTTTGGGGAAGACTCCGTGTTCCATGCCGGTCATGATGACTCGCTTGAATTCCAGTCCCTTCGTGTTGTGGAATGTGATGAGCGTGACCTTGTTCTTGTCTCCGGCCTCTCCGTCGTCCTCGTCGCTGTCCGTGTTGTCGAGCTGGACGTGGTCGAGAAATTCCAGAAGTCCGGCCTGCCTGCACGGGAAGGGGACTGCGCTGTTCATCAGTTCGTTCATGTTGGCGACTTTCTGCGTGCCCGCGATTTCGTCCTCGCTTTCGTAGTGTTCCTTCAAGCCGGATTTTTCGATTATCTGCAGAATCAAGTCCGACAAATTTCCAGAACTTGTTTTTTTTGCCGCTGAATCTTTTTCTTTTTCGCTTCCGTTTTTTCCGTCGTCTTCTTTTGCTTCCGTTGACTCTTCATCGAATCCCAAGTCGAAAAGCTGCTCGTCAATCTCGCTTTCGTCCGTCGTCTGTTTGTCCGCGCTCTCCTCTTCGTCTGCGCGCTTCGCCATTCCAAGCTCCGCCCTGAAAAAATCCATCGCTTCGCAGAATTTGAGCGCGCCTTCCCTTGCCTTTTTGGAGAAAGACGGAGCGAGACGGCGGCAGGCTTCCACATAGTCGATTCCCATCGAGACCGCCCCAGTCTCCGCGTCCAAAAGGAGCGACTGTCTCGATTCGTCTATGATTTTGTCCTGTGTCGTTCCGCCGATTCCCCTCGCGGGTTTGTTGATGATTCTCCTGAAAGCCACTTCGTCCCGTGGGTTCGCCAGAAGCGAGATGTACGCGAGCAAATCCTTGACTTCCTCGCGCTCGTAGAATTTCAGCGAGCCTACGACCTGGTATGGAATCTTGTTCTGCATGAAATAGGTCTCGAACGTGAGCGACTGCGCGTTCGTCCTGTAGAGAATCGCCCAGTCCGAATATTTCGCGCCCATCTTCACGGTCTTTTTGATGAGGGCCACGCATTCGTCCGCTTCCTCGTCCTGGTTCTTGAGAAACGCGATTACGGGTTTGTTGCCGCTTCCCCGCTCCGCCACCAGCGTCTTTCCGAGTCGGCCTTCGTTGTTCTTCACCACGTCGTCCGCGATTTGCAGGATTTCCGATGTGGAGCGGTAGTTCTTCTCAAGCCTGATGATTTTTGTTCCGGCGAAGAGCTTTTCGAAATTCAATATGTTCTCGATTTCTGCCCCACGGAATTTGTAAATCGATTGGTCGTCGTCTCCGACAACGCAGATGTAGTTCCCGGAGCCTTCGTTCACGCCGCTCAACTCCTGCAGCAGAAGGAACTGGGCAACGTTCGAGTCCTGGTATTCGTCCACCATGACCACCTTGAACCTGTTCCTCATGCGCTCTCTGATTTCTTCGTTGTTTTTCATCACGAGGTAGGGGAGCATTATGAGGTCGCCGAAGTCCACGTTGCCTGTCTCCCAGAGCCTGTCCTGGTACGCCTTGTAGACGATTCTGAATTCCGGGTCGTCGTCGATTTGGTCTAGTTCCGCGTCGTCGCTCTGGTAGCAGTAGTCCTTCGCGAGCGAAATCAGGTGTGCGAAGTGGTTCGCCCGCTGCTTTGTGAGCTTGGGCATGGCCTTTTGGATGAGGGACACCGTGTCGTCGTCGTCGTACACCGTGAAATTCTCCGAGACACCGGCGGCTTCGGCGTTCTTCCGCAAGAACCACGCTCCGAACGAATGGAATGTCTTTATCTGCGTGGACGCCGCCCTCTCGTCCAGCGCGATTGCCCGCTCCCGCATCTCGTTCGCGGCTTTCTTTGTGAACGTCACCGCCAGAATCTGCCACGGGTTCACGCCCTTTTCGCTTATCAGATAGGCGATTTTCGTCGTGATGACCCTCGTCTTTCCAGAGCCTGCCCCCGCCAGAATGAGGAGGGGGCTTCCTTCGTGGGTCACGGCTTCGAGCTGCTGCTCGTTCAAAAGCGACAAGTCTTCCTGGTTCAAATCTGCTCCTGCGCGAATTTAAGCGCGTTCTTCTTTATCGTCTTGTTCAATTCGGAATCCGAGACGAATTCTCCGTTCAAGTCCACGTCGCCGCTAGAGTGGATGTGGACTTTTACGAGCCTTCCCGTCTTCACGGCCTCGGCCTCTTTCGGGTCGCTCCTGTCGTAGTTGACGACGACGCTTCCGTCCACTTCCGGTGCCTGGAACCATGCGCGGCCGATTGCGATTCCCTCGTCCTTCGCTTCGGGATTTTCTGCCAGCACTTCCTCTATCAGAACGTCGTAGTCTTTTCCGCACCTCTTTGCGAGCCTTTCCCTCGTGATTTTCGCCTGCAGCTCTATCAAGGCGTTCGCCCGCTCTTCCTTCACTTTTTCTTCGACTTGGTTCGGAAGCCTTTCAGCCGGCGTGTCCTCTTCCACGGAATACGGGAAGCAGCCGCTCCAGTCCGTCTGGATTTCTTCGAGGAACTTTCTGGAATTCTCCGCCTGCTCGTCAGTCTCTCCGGGGAAGCCAGCGAGGAATGTCGTTCTGATTGCCGCCTCTGGAAGCTCCTCTCGGATTTTCTGGATGAGAGCCTTGTATTTCTCCGCCGTTCCGACCCTCCTCATCATCTTTATGATTTTGTCGTCTCCGCTCTGCAGCGGCAGGTCGAAGTAGGGGAGGATTCTCTTGTCGGACTTTATGACTGGTATGATGTCCTCGTTGAAGTGGTCTGGGTGGATGTAGAGGAGTCTGACCGCGAACGTTCCTTCGATTTTTGAAATCATCTTGAGAAGCGTGCAGAGACCCGATTCCTTGTTGTTTTCGTCGTCGGCTAGTCCGATGAATCCCGGCGTTCCCTTTGGAAGATACGTCCTTCCTGTTCCGAAAACATTGTCGTCCCTGCCTGTTCCGTATGCCGCCAAATCCTGCCCAATCAGGTTGATTTCATACACGCCTTCCGAGACCAGCTTCTTGATTTCTTCTATTATTTCGTCTGCTTTTCGGCTCCTCAATTCTCCCCTGATTACGGGAATCGCGCAGTATGTGCATCTGTTGTTGCAGCCCTCGGTTATCTTCACGAATGCGGAGCCTGAGAACGAGAGGAGCATTTCCCTTTCGCCGTTCGAGATTCCCTTCTGCGGAGGGGTGAGCACCGGCCTTTCTCCCTTCATCATCGGCTCCACGACCTTGTAGAGCTGGTCCAAGTCTCCGTTCCCGAAAAATCCGTCGGCTTCCGTGAGCGAGTCCTTCAAATCCTTCGCGTAGCGTTCGGCAAGACAGCCCGCAAGAAGAATCTTCGCCTTCGGGTACATCTGCCTGGCCGACTGCACGGCCGTTATCGATTCCATTTTCGCCGACTCGATGAAGCCGCACGAATTGACGATTATCAAATCCGCCTCTTCCGCCTTGAAAGTCTGCTCGTATCCCTTTTTCGACAATATCGAAATCATCAACTCTCCGTCGACTTGGTTTTTTGCGCATCCGTGCTGGTCAATAAAAAATTTCAATTGAAGTACCTCTGTTTCTTGTTCTTTCTTTGATTGCTGTTTCTTGCTCTTTGTAAAAAAAAGGTGGTCGTCGAGAACCACCTTTTCCGTCTTTTTGTGTGCTTTAGTCCAATTCCAGGACGACGAGCCTGAATTTGCCGTCCGTCGTGTCCTTTATCCACTTGATGTCTTCCGCCACGACCGCTCCGGCCTTTGAAAGCGGCAGGTCGTAGTTCTTTCCGTTCGCGACGACCTGGAGCTTCGCCGTGTTTCCGTTCGACATCCAGACGCGGAGCGCGTTGCTCGCGGTCAAGTTCAGCACGTCGCCGTTCGCGAGATAGTCCTCCACGGTGTCCTTCCTGTCCGTCCTGTAGCGGAAGAGACAGCCGGCCCTGAACGTTACGTTGAGGGTGAACGGATACGCCCTCGTGTCAGAGAGGATTTCTGTCCATTTCTTGTCCTTCGGCAAATCTGCCGTGCTCTGTATCTGCGATTCGTCCGAATCCGCTATTGCCGCGTTCGAAGCGTTCTTTATCATGATGTTGACTTCCGCTCCGTGGTCGTTCGCCTTCGCCGACAAGTCCTTGACGTAAACAATGATATCCGGCATGGAGTCGCCGTTGGCGTCCATCTCAACCTGCTCCGAAAGTTCAACGTACTGGACTCCGGCCGGAGTTTCGATTCCGAACACGTCCGTCGTCTGGGCGACTGTGAGGACGACGTTTCCGCCTTCCATTCCGAGGATGAACTGGTCGTTCTTGAAGACCCTGCCGGAGAACGGCTCCTCGGAAAGCTCGTATTTCTTAGAGGCCGACGGCTTGTCCAATGCCACGTTCGGAGTCGCAGGCTGCGGTCTGTGTGCCCTTATAACCGACACGAGCGCGAACGCTCCCGCCGCCACGATTGCGATTCCCAAAACGACAAGCAATGGAACGAGGAATTTCGGGCGTTCGTGCGCCGTCAATTCTTTCGGAGGTGGCGCTTCCTGGATTTTCTTCGCGTTGTAGAGCGTTACAATCTGCTTGCTGTTCAGCCCAAGGTACTCTGCGTAGTTCTTCAGGAATCCGATGAGGTACGGTTCGCTAGGAAAAACGTGCGCCTCTTCGCTTTCCAACGCCTCTATGTACTTTTGGGAAATTGAAGTCTCCCTAACAATCGTCTCGATTTCGAGATGCTTTTCCTCTCTCGTGTGCCTCAGAATTTCTCCGTAGTTTTCCATTTTTTGTCGCCTTGTTACTTTTATTGATTTCTACTCGTTGAACAGGAAATTGTTGTAGTTGTTCGCCGATGATGGCGCGTCGTACAAAAATCTGTTGTCGGGAATATCCACGTTCACATTGTATGAGCTGAATGTGAAGACGAAGGATTCTCCCTGTGGAGTTATGCCCTCGATTCTCCTTATGAGCTTGGACTCCGGGAGAACGGCCATCTTTATGTAGCGGAAGGCCTCGGCAGTGTTCTTCCTGCTCAAAGTGAGCTTGATTACCTGTTCTGGGTTGTCTTCGCTCAGCGGAACCGGAGCCGAGCTTTTCTCGTATGCCACGTTGTAGTACCTTCTCATGAGCGAAAGCCCCTGCGATGTCGCCATGTTCGCCCCAGAATTGGACTGGACTGACTGGTTCAATATTGCCGAGCTGCCCGGAAGGTATATCGTGAGCCTGTCTCCGTTGAAGCAAATGACCTGCTCGCTCGGGGTTGTGAAGTCGATTCTGAGAAGGTCTGGGCGTTTGAACGAAACCTTTCCGCTCATGTACTGCTTGCCGGCCTTTATGTCGACCCTTGCCTCGTAAGTTCTCAATGATGAATAAACCGATGATACTGAATCAAAAAATGAACTCGCCGTTACGATTCCGTCCGCAAAGACCGATGCGGCCAACAAAATTGAAAGGAATCCTGCGCAAAAATACTTTCTCATAATGTTCCTCGAAGTGATTTATTTTAGTTTAGATAGAAAGCATGGTCAACCGAACGGATTGAGCATCGATTGTTTTGATTTTATAATCGATTCCATGAAGATGATGTTGATGGGGACGGGAACAAGCTACGGAGTTCCCGTGATTGGATGCAAGTGCGCGGTCTGCACTTCTAAGGACGAGAAAGACAAACGGTACAGGTGCTCTGCGTATATTGAAAATCAGAATCCTTCAGGTTCGGAATACCCGTCGACGAACATCGTCATAGATGTCGGCCCTGAATTCCGCGTTCAGGCACTTAGGGCTGGGATTGAGCGTCTCGATGCGGTTCTGCTAACCCACAGCCACGCCGACCACTGCCACGGACTCGACGACGTCCGCATCTTCAGCCACACA